>JAGRJL010000565.1 GCA_020442775.1 Lysobacterales bacterium
GATCAGGTGGCAGTGATCGCCGAACTGGAGCGACTGATCGAGATCCATTACGTCGATGAATCCGGCAAGGACGCCCTGCTGCTGGGGCTGAAGAAGGCGCGCGAGGCGGGTGCCTTCGAGCGCTTCCGGACGCCTGAACAGTTCGTTGTTACAACCAATGGACTACTCCAGCAAGCTTATCCAGACCGCCATCTGGGCATCCTGCTGCCGGCGCGCTTCACCCAGATGCGGCGCCGGTTCCACGGGGATGGGGACCATTCGGCGCATGGTGCTGCTCGGAGCTCGGATAGCGCTGAGCGCGATCAACATTCGCACCGGTCTGAAACAGCGCTGAGCAGTGTCGGCATCAGCGCCGTGACAGACCTCAATCGTGACGGCTACAACCAGGTGGCCTACGTCGCGTTCGAGCGACTGGATGGCTCGCGATCGGCGCAGGGCATGGTCAATCGGATGTTTCGAATGCTGGCCGATAGCGACAGCCTGATCCTGGACTTGCGTAACTGCGCCGGCGGGGATGTGGAGATGGTGGAGTTGATCAGCAGCTTTCTCTTTGCCGATCCCACCCACCTGCTGACGACCATCCTGCCGGCCGATCAAACCGGCGTAAGACAAAGGCACGAGCGCTGGACCCATCCCGTCGCACTGAGTTCGCGCTACGCAAGCAAACCCTTGCTGGTGCTGATATCGGAGCGAACATTCTCCGCGGCCGAATCCCTCGCTTTCGGCCTGCAGGTCACTGATCGAGCGCGCCTGGTCGGGCAATCCAGCGGCGGCGGAGGGAACATCAACGACTTTTTCGAACTGCCGCTGGGCTTTGGCGCATCAATCTCGGTAGGCCGCACCTTCGATCCGCGCAGCGGCAAAGGCTGGGAGGCCGCCGGATTGCAGCCTGATCGGCTGATAGCCGCCGATCAGGCATTGACCGCAGCACTGGCGATGATCAGTGAGGAATCGGGCATGCTGGCGAGGATGGATCCAGGCCAGGCAGATCTGTATGCGGTTGTTCAGGCTTACGCAGACGCCTGGTACCAAGCCGACTCGCAGCGCATGGGCGAGCTGTTGGCGGCAGAGTTCGAAGCCTCACACGCCGGCATTGAGGGTCCGGACAGGCATCTGCCTCATCGCGACCGGGACTCGCAGATTCGCGCCACTGCCGCCGGCAAGGGCGCGGAACCATCGCTTTATCACAATCGTCGAATCGAGCAGATCCGTACCGAGGGAAATCAGGCCCGAGTACAGCTGGTGTTGCGCAGGACCCGTCATGATCTGCATTTGGAGCGGACCGATGGCGCCTGGAAACTGGTTTCCGACCAGTTTAGCTCGAAGGCCAGACATGGCTAGCCGGTAGCCGGAGCCCCCGTCCCTGATGCCCGAGGCTAGTCGGCGGGGGTTGGCGCCGCGAAAGCCTTGCTGTAGATGCCTGATCGGTCAAAGCAGCACACCCGACGCTTGCCGCCAGCGAGCATCTGACATGTGTCCTGTACGCGCTTGGCCCGAGTCTCCGCTCGTTTGGCGCTGTTGATCCACATGATCCAGTCTCTGCGGGCTGCTGGGGTAATCGCAGACCACAAGGACTGCGCCGCGGGGTTTTCCGCCAACGCGTTTCGCAGAGCCTGGGGAATCTCCGCTTCCGCTTCGGTAGCGGAAGGCTGGACCTTGAGCTCCACCCTGCCGCCTGCCGTCAGTCGCGCTGATTCGACCAGATCCTCGCTGAACTTCAGCCAATGGCCGCCTTGACCATCAGGCAGGGCCAGGGTGAGAAGTTCGCGACCCTGGAGCGCGCAAACGACGCTGGTTGCGCCGCGCGTTGGAAGCGAGGCGCTGATTGGCTTCGGCAGTAGCACGAACAGCCAGCGCGAGGCTTCGGGCGACCTGGGCCGCAACAGCGTGGCAGTGAAACATTCCTGCCTATCGCTGGCCATTGCTGTTGCTCGCCTGCCCGCCCAGATCACAGCTGCCAGCGCTGCAGCGATTGGCTTCCGCGAGGCGGATCTGGCGCTCGATGTAGCGCGCGAAAAGCCTTTCCAGGCCCAGCCGGGAGAACGCCTGCCGATGCCGCGCGACGAAGGGATAGATTCGATTCAGGACCGGCCGCAGCCAGGGGTGCTGCAGGTGCCGGGCAATGCTGGTAATGCCCAATCCGCGGTAGATCTCTGCAAATGCCGCAACCCCGTGATGCCAGCGCCCGTTCTGGTCCAGCACATGCATGGAATTCATCAGCTGGGTCTGGGTGATCCCTGCGGCGCTCGCCGCCGGATGCTGAAAATCGGCGACCGAGCAGTCGCATAGCTCGAGCAGGCCGTCGTGATCGGCAGCCTTGAGCGTGTCCATTTCCGCAGCGCACAGCGGGCAGGCGCGGTCGTAGAAGACCAGCAATCGGGTAGCCATTTGATCTTGGTGCTTGCGGGAAGCGTCGCGCAAGCATAGATTCCTGCCTGCCTTGTCACAACTGCGCTTGCGCATGCCCTTCCCGCCAACTTCCGGCCCTCGCTCTTCAGATTCCGAACCCGTTGCCACCCCACAGACGCCGACCGTGCTGGTGCTGGGTGGGCGCGGGTTCATCGGTCGCTATGTGGTCCGCTCGTTGCTCCAGCGGGGCCATCGCGTGGTCGTCGGCAGTCGCTATGCAGCTCCGCCCAGTCCGCAGCGGCCTGAGCATCGGCGCTGCCGCTTTCAGGAGTTGGTCAGCCCGGAGCAATGGCTTCCGCTACTGGAATCGGTTGATGCGGTAGTCAACTGTGTCGGGATCCTGCGTGAGCGCTGGGGGGAGCGCTATCAGGCAGTTCATTGTCAGGCACCCGCAGCATTGGCGTCTGCCTGCGCCGCTCAGGGAATACGGTTGCTGCACGTGTCGGCGCTGGGACTGAGGGCAGATGCGGGCAGCGGGTTCATTCGCTCCAAGCTGGCAGGAGAGCAGGCGCTGCTGGCCACTGCAGCCGATCTGGTGATTGTTCGCCCGTCGCTGCTTGACGGACGGGATGGCTTCGGGGCGCGCTGGCTCCGCATGCTCGCGCGTTTTCCCATCTATCTGCTGCCCGCCTCTTCCGCTGGGCGACTCGCCTGCATGTGCGTGGAGGAACTGGGCGAGGCCCTTGCGCGACTGGCACTGCTCAGTCCCGCAGAGGTGGCCAGGCTGGCGCCGCAGCGCATGGTGGAACTTGGCGGCCCCGAAGACTTCGTACTGGCGGATTATTTGCACCGGCTGCGTGGGGCGCCGAGTGCAAGTCTGGTGATTCCCATCCCGCACTGGCTCTGCCGCTTGTTCAGCCACTTGTGCGATCTGCTCCATCTGACCCCCTATTCCTTTGGCCATCTGGAACTGCTGGCGCGGGACAATCGTCCGGCAGAAAACCAGCTGCCTGCGATTCTGGGTCGGGCGCCCAGAGCCATCTCGGCGTGGAATCAGCCCGCGCGCCAGAGCGAAGCGCCCCAAGCCGTGATCCCGGACCCCGCCGGCTCGACGGAGAATTCCTAGCCAGAGTATCGGGGAATACCTAGTCGGAATTTCCGGGTTGCACCACGATATCGCGCTGAAATGGCGCCAATCGAGCCAGCAGGCGGTTCTGAACCGGTTGCGGGTAGCCACGCCGCGACATCGCAATCTGCAGGTTCTCCACGACTGCGTTGAACTGCCCTTCGTTGATCTTCAATCCACGATGGACCTCCGCCATCGGGTCCCCGCTGTAGACACAGGGGCCACCGCTGAGTTCGCACAGGTGTTCGTAGAACTTCTCGCGAAAGCGTTTCATCTCGGTGTTCGCGAAGGTCGGCGCGACTCGGGGATCCGGCGCAGAAACGGCAATGAATTCGTCCACCAGCAGGCGCAGATCCGGTTCCCCGCCCAGCGCCACAAAGAGCTCGTCATCACCGGAAACCGGACTTGTGGATACGCAACCGCACAGCAAAAGCAGGCTGGAAGCCAGGACCAAGGGGCGCAGCCATTGCGAGTGCTTGGGCATCGTCTTCACCAGTTCGCCACCACCGAAAAGTACCAACCGCGCTGATTCTTCAGGGTCGCCACGTCGCCCAGGTCCACATAGGCCAGCACGCCGCTCACCCGGCGATTGGGAAACCACGCAACGAAAAGATCGCGCCAGTCTTCAGCCTTGGCGAAACCGAGCAGATCCGGCTGTTGCCGGTAGTCAGCGCCAACGGCCCAATGGCGATTCAGCAGCACGGCGGCCGAAAGTTCGGCCTGCGCGCGCCGCGAGCCACCCTGATCTCCACCGAAGCCAAGCAACCCGGCCTGGTTGGCGCGGGTGTAGCGGATCCCGCCGTTGACCAGCAGGTTGTAGCCGCCAGCGCCAGCCAGGAACAGGCGCGTGGCCGACAGATACAGCTCGGTATCGCTGCTGGAACGAGCACCGACCGCCGAGGGGATCGCAAAATCGCGGTGCCGCTTGTGCTGCACACCCAGCGCCAGCTGCGGCCAGTCGCCATAGATCAGGTCACCGTAGAGGCGAAGCTTGGCGCCGACCACGTCCTGTTCCAGGCGGATCGCGCCCAGTCCCAGCGCGGGCCCCAGCGTGCTGAGGCGCAGTGATTGCCGCGCAAGACTGAGCTCCAGTCGGTTATTGAAGGTGAGCGCGCCGCCGGCGACATCCAGTCGATAGTCGCCGGTGTTCAGCGTGCTGGCGAAGGCGCTGCCACCCCATTCGTCGCTGGTGCCGTAGCCAGCCAGTACCGCCCATGGAACCACTCCACCACCCGCACTGCCTTCGATCGTCGACACCCCGCCGGTGGCGAGCAGTTGGCCGTCGGCCAGCGCCGATCCGAGCAGCCCCAGCACCCCAAACACCGCCGCGGCGCCGCGAAGCAGTACAGAATCGGCAGGGCGGCGCCCCTCAGGCACCGGCGGGTACCTCGTTCTCGCGGCGCTGGTTGAGCCACTCGATCATCTGCGCCTCCGGCAATGGTCGGGAAATAAAGTAGCCCTGGGCCAGATCACAGCCGAACCCGCGCAGCCGCTCCAGTGATGAGGCATCCTCAACCCCCTCTGCAACCACCTGCAGTCCCATGTTATGCCCCAGATCAATCGTAGATCGCACGATCACCGCGTCGTCGATGTCGCGATCGAGGTTCATCACAAAGGACTTGTCGATCTTGATCTCGTCCACCGGCAGCTGTTTGAGATAGGACAGCGATGAGTAGCCGGTGCCGTAGTCATCAATGGCCAGGCCGATGCCCAGCGCTCTGAGCCGGTGCAGCATCTCCATCCCGTAGACCGCATCGCGCATCACCGCACTCTCGGTCACTTCCAGCACCAGCTCTCTGGGATTGACCGAGAACTTGTGCAGCAGATCCTGCACATAATCCGGCAGGCCGTCATCCATTAGATCATGCGCTGAAAGATTGACCGCGACGCCGACCCGGTGGCCCATCTGATGCCACCCGCGGACCTGGGCAATCGCGGTCATCAACACCCAGCGGGTCAGTTCCCGAATCCGCCCAGTCTGTTCGGCCAGGGCAATGAAGGCATCTGGCGGTACAAAACCGCGGGTGGGATGAATCCAGCGAACCAGGGCCTCGGCATGGATCACCTGATTACGCTGCAGATCGAGCTTGGGTTGGTAGTAGAGCACCAGTTCCTTGCGGCTGAGCGCGGAACGCAGATCATTGGCCAGGCTCAGCTTGTCGCGCTGGTTCTGGTCTCGCCCGGGCCGGTAGACACTCCAGCGGCGGTTCTGACTCTTGGCGTCGTTTAGCGCGATGTCTGCCCGGGCAAGCAGCGTCGCCGGGTCGTCTCCATGCTCGGGAAATGCGGCAATGCCCACGGTGGCATCGAGCATGATCTGCATGCCCTGCAGACTCTGTGGCAGTGCCAGCGTCTCGATCAAAATCGCGGCAGAACTTTCCGCGCCGGCACTGTCGGTGCGAGGCAGGATCACCAGGAACTCATCGC
>JAGRJL010000566.1 GCA_020442775.1 Lysobacterales bacterium
TTGACTGTCCAGATCGCCCAGAGGTTCCAAATCGGCGACTTCGCCATGTTCGGCCAGCAGCGCGCGAAACTGCCGCAGGGTGTCGGAATGACTGTAGCGAACCTGGGTAAACACCGAATCGGGCAAGTCCACACCGCTGGCAAACAGATAGTAACCGCCGTCCAGACCCGGCCCTATCGCCATCGGCTGCCGTGCCAGTGCGCTCAGCGCCGCGCCCAGGTGGCGCGGCTGCAAACCGGGCAGATCCGCGCCCAGCAACAGGGTCTGGGGGTGTCGCCGGGCCAGCTGACGATGAACGCTCGCCAGCCGCTCACCGAGATCGCCTTCACCCTGGCTAAGCCGTGGCCATCCCGACCAGCGCGAATGATCCAGCGCCGAAGATTCGGCGACCGCGTAGTAGGGACGCAGCTGCGGGTAACGGCGGCAGGCGCGCTGCACGCTGTCTTCGACCGAACGCAGGCAGCGCCGGTACAGGGCGAGCGCATGACGCTCGCCGATGCCCGCGGCCAACCGGGTCTTGATCGGCGACAGCCCCGGCGTCTTCACGAACAGCGCCAGCCCGGTGGTCGGCGTGCCGGCGTTCATGCCTGAGCGACCCAGCGCGCGCGCTCGGCCCTGGCCAGCCGCCAGGTCAGCCACAGATGGCGCAGGGTGGTTCGCAGCCAGCCCTGGCGCGCATAGCGACGAGCGCTGGTGCTGATCGTCGCCGCCACTTCATTCAACGCGATGCCGTCTCGCTGCGCACGCATCACCAGCGCCAGATCCTCGCCCAGAGCGAGCGTGCGATCGAAACCGCCCAGCGCTCGAAAGCTTGCGCGTGCCAGGCACAAACCCTGATCCCCGAACGGCAGCCCGAAGCGGCGACTGCGCCAGTTGGCGCCGGCGGCATTCAGCCAGCCCAGCCTCGGTCCATCGCTGAAGCGCAGGCGGAACCAGTGCAGCGCATCGGGTCGCGCTCGCAGCGCGGCAAGCAGCGCCTGGCAGGCATCGCCAGCCGGTTCGCTGTCGGCGTGCAGCCACCACAGAAATTCGGCCTGCGTCGCCTCGGCGCCGGCATTGCACTGCGCCGCCCGGCCGCGGTCTGCTTCAATCCACCGCACGTGCTCGAATCCGGGCGGCCAGTCCTGCGGCGACGCTTCGCAGCCGACCAGCACCTGTTCCATGCCTTCGGGGAGTTGCTTCAGAAAAGTGCCCAGCCGGCGCCAGCTGTCATCGCCCGGGCCCACCGGAATGATCAGCGCCACGCCCGGAGTCATCGCCGGCTGCGACCGCTGAGTCGATGCAGAACTTGCCGGATCCTCAGTCTTCCGGCTTGGCCAACTGGTCATCGGTGGGCAGCGGCTGACCGGTGTAGGCATGCAAAAAGGCTTCGGTCAGCAGCTCGCTGATGGTCGCGTGGCGCAGCTTCTTTACCTGCCGCCGGGTGCGCTCATCGGTCAGCAGCTTGAGCACGTGGCAAGGAATGCTCACGGTGATCTTCTTCGTCTCTTCCGCGCGTTTGCCGCGCTCGATGTACGGATTGACGAAGTCGGTCTTGGTACTCATCGAGATTCCTCGTTTGGCTCCGCGCTGGCCAGGGTGCAGTCGCGGTTTAGCTGGATGCCCGTGGACGCCGCGGCAAGAACACCCTTGCCGGCTGCGGCAGCGTTGGGCAGCGGCTGGAGTATAGCGAACGGGAGCGCGGTGGGCCGCGGACCATACCCGTCACCAACGTTCAAGTGGGGGCGGCCGACCAGAACCCATGTGAATTTGTGCGACCCACGCGGTCAGGCCGATGGAAGTGCCCCTGCATCGATCTGCCACCGGACGTACAGCGGACTCTCCTCGCAGTTCTCACCCGGACCTACCCGGTCGATCACCAGAAAATCGCTGACCTGCTTCAGCGCGAGCAGCGGATGGTGCCAGGTGCCGCGGTGGTAGCTGATGCCCTGGTCGCCGCGGGCGTAGAAGGCGTGCGGCTGGTCGTCGGGTGCGCTGGCCACGATCACCAGAAAGGGCGTTCGGCCTAGCGGAATGAAGGCCTGAGTGCCCAGCGGGTGCCGCTCCAGCAGGCGCAGGGTGATCGGCAGCGGGTTGGGCTGCGCGCGCACCCAGCTGACCACCGCGCGCCCGCCCTGGTCAGCGCAATCGATCTGCGCGAGGTTGGCGAAGCGCTCGGCGCTGCCCGCATTCATCGCCACGCCGGCGACTTGCGCCGGCACTTCGATGACTTCACCAAAAGGGGCAAAGTCCGCGCGGTTCAGCGGCACGACCGGCAGAGCATAAGGCTCACTCACGCCGGCCGGCCGCGCAGCCGCAGGCGCGAGATGCCGCCGTCCGGATAGATACTCAGGCGCACGTGGCTAACCGCGGCATGCGCCAGGATCTGCTCGCGAAAGTGGTGCTGGTGATCCATCTGCAGCGGCTGTTCGGGCAGCAGCGG
>JAGRJL010000567.1 GCA_020442775.1 Lysobacterales bacterium
CTCAATGGCCTTCGATGGCAATCAGTGTATCGGACTGCAGAGCGAACGAAGTTGCCCTTCCGATCATCCCTCAGCCGTCGTGGGTTGCCACTTCGTCGACCTCGTGCAGCCGTTCGGGGGTGCCGACGTCGTACCAGGTGCCTTCGTAATACTCACCGCTGACCTGCCGATGGGCGATGGCGGTGCGCAGCACCGGTGCCAGCTTGAATGCACCGGGCCTGTAGCCCTCGACCAACTCGGGCCTATAGGCACCAATGCCGGCAAAGGTGAGGCGCCCAGCGGCCACGCTGAGTACCTGGCCATCTTCCAGGGCAAAATCGCCGCGCCGATTGTGTGCCGGATTGGGCACCAGCACCAGATGAGCCAGACCCTGTGGATGGTCCTTCAGGCGGCCAAAGTCAAAATGGGTGTAGATATCGGCATTGACCGCAATGAACGGATCTCGCCCCAGCAGGGGCAGCGCCCGCAGCATGCCGCCACCGGTTTCCAGGGCCTCGTCACCCTCGTCCGACCAGCGCACTCGTACCCCCCAGCGCGCGCCATTGCCGATCTCGTCGCGCAGCACCTGGCGCAAATAGGCACAGTTGATCACCACCTGCGGCAGGCCGGCTGCCGCAAGGCGTTCCAGATGATGAACGATCAGTGGCCGGCCGCCCACCGGCACCAGAGCCTTGGGAATGGAGTCGGTCAACGGCTGCATCCGTTCACCCCGGCCTGCGGCGAAAATCAGGACCTTCATTCAGGTCTTTTTTCCAGCTGATGGCGACAAGTACAAACTAGGACAATCCGCGCTCGCGTGCCTTTGCTGCGATAGAAATTTACCCAGGCTAGACATTGAGTAACGCAGCTTCCGGCTTTCCGGCCTCGGGTACGCAGGGCGCAACCGAAGAGCAAGCTAAGCGCGTGCGATGGTCAGGTCGCGTCCCTGGGTCCAGCGCTGCAGTCGCTTGCCCAACGCTTCCAGTTCCAGATAGCGCTCGCAGCTCTCGAGCACGTACTCAAGCACCCTCGGCAGGTCGCCCAGATAGCCGGCCTTGCCGTCGCGGTAGTAAAGCCGGGCGAAAATCCCCAGCACTTTGAGATGGCGCTGCACACCCATCAGATCGAACCAGCGCTGCCAGCGCCGAGGATCGGGAACCTCCATCCCGGAGCCTGCCAGACGCTGCCGATAATCCTCTGCCCAGCGCGCCACCCGGTCGGGGTCCCAGCGCACGTAGCAGTCCTTCAGCAGCGAAACCAGATCGTAGGTCAGCGGCCCGATCACTGCATCCTGAAAGTCGAGTATTCCCAGCGGGTCCTCCACCCCGGCGCCGAGCATCAGATTGCGTGAGTGGTAGTCGCGATGGACGAACACCTGTGGCTGCACTCGCGCATTGTGAATCAGCGCGACGAAGGCGCCTTCGATGATGTCGAACTCTTCGCAGTCGGGCTCCAGTGCCAGATGTGAGC
>JAGRJL010000568.1 GCA_020442775.1 Lysobacterales bacterium
ACCCGGACTTCGTCGGCATTGGTCTCGATATTCCCATCCACTGCCTCGAACACCCCTTCCGCGTCAAAGAACAGCATCAGCCCGATGGAGAATTCGATCCGCGACTGATGCTGGTCGATGGTGAGCTGGCTGGTCTGTGACGGCGTCGGCTCCAGATTGTCGGCGGCCGCGAGGGGACTGAGCAGCAGGGCGCCGGCCCAGCCATAGCAGATGCCGGCCCGACGCCAGGCGCGCAGATCGGCCCATTGAGCTGTGCTTGCCAGCACGCGCCTCCCCCTTCGAAAGCTGAGCTAGATGGCAGCATCACCGACTCGCGCAGGCGCGAACCAGTGACTTTCGCCAATCATTACACTATTACGGTGAAATCTTGCTTACGAGGTCAGTTGTGCCGGCGATGCCAGCCAATCGCGATCAGCCCGGTCCATAACCTGAATAATCATCCAGCACCCGGCCGCCCCCGGAACCCAGCGCAGAGAAAACCATGAGTCAGAGCACCATTCAGAGCGACGTCCGCCAGTATTACGGCCAGACCCTGAGCTCCAGCGCCGACCTCAAGACCGGCGCCTGCTGCGACCCCAGCAGCATGTCGCCGCGGCTGCGTGCCCTTTTGGCCGACGTGCATCCGGAGATTCTTGCCCGCTTCTATGGCTGCGGCTCACCGATTCCTGAAGCGCTCGAAGGCGCCACCGTGCTTGACCTGGGCTGCGGCACCGGCCGCGATGTCTATCTGCTCTCGCGGCTGGTGGGTCCCAATGGCCGGGTGATCGGGGTGGACATGACCCCGGAACAGCTGGCGGTTGCCCGCGAACACGCGCAATGGCATGCCGATCGCTACGGACATGCGCACAGCAATGTCGAGTTCCGCGAGGGGCTGATCGAGGACCTGGGCGCGGCCGGCATCGCCGATGCCTCAGTCGACCTGGTGGTTTCGAACTGTGTGCTCAATCTGTGTGCCGACAAGGGCCGCGCCTTCAGTGAAGCCTGGCGCGTGCTCAAGCCCGGCGGCGAGCTGTACTTTTCCGACGTCTACGCCGATCGCCGGATTCCCGCCGAGCTACGCGCCGATCCGGTGCTGCTGGGTGAATGCCTGGGCGGCGCGCTGTATTGGGAGGACTTTCGCCGTCTGATGCTGCAGGTCGGCTGTGCCGATCCGCGGATCCTCGCGCGCAGCCCGGTGCCGTTGCTGGACGCGGCAATCGAAGCCCGCATCGGCATGGTCAACTTCGAGTCGATCACGGTGCGCGCCTTCAAGCTGGCGCTGGAAGACCGCTGCGAGGACTACGGCCAGGTCGCCACTTATCTGGGCGGCATCGACGGCGCCGAGCACGCCTTTGTGCTGGACGACCACCACCGCTTCGAGCGCGGGCGGCCGATGCTGGTCTGCGGCAACACCGCCGACATGGTCAGCCAGTCCCGCTACGGCCGCTGGTTCCGCGTCGACGGCGACAAGGCGCAGCACTTCGGCCTGTTCGACTGCGCGCCGACGACTGCCGCCGACGGCGGCGGCGGCGCCTGCTGCTAGCAGCTGGGCCCTGGGCCTTTCTCCCTGGGCCCTCTGCACCTGACCTTGCACTGGCTGAGCGCGCCCACATCTAGTGCCGATGGACATTCCACAGATCTCCGACGACGCGCTTTCCCCGGCCAACGTGCGTCGCGACCGTCGCGCCTGGGCGCGCGCCTTCAAATATGCCGCAATCACCCTGCTCGCGATCTGGTCGGTGTTCGGGCTGGAGCAACTGCTGGATACCCGCTTCAGCGCACTGGCGGTCCACCCGGGCAAGCTGTGGGGATTGATCGGAGTCATCACCGCACCGCTGATTCATGCCGACCTCGGCCACATCGTGGCCAACAGTCCAGCGCTGATTGCGCTGATGACCCTGGCTTTCTACTCGGTGCCCAGGGCCGCCAGGCGCGCACTGCCGCTGATCTGGGTGTTGTCTGGCCTGGGTGTGTGGCTGTTCGCGCGCTCCTCAGCCCATCTGGGCGCCAGCGGGGTGACCCACGGGCTGATGGCCTTTTTGTTCCTGCTCGGCATCCTGCGCCGCGACCGGATTGCGATTGCGGTCTCGCTGGCGGTGTTCTTCCTCTACGGCGGGATGCTGCTGTCGACCCTCCCGCGCGAGCAGCATATTTCCTTCGAATACCACTTCTTTGGCGCGGTCGCCGGCGCAATTGGTGCGCTGCTGTGGTTCCGACTGGACCCGCGTCCGCCCAAGCGGATCTACAGCTACGAGCTGGAAGAAGCGGAGGATGCGGCGCTGGACCGACTGGGCGTGGATCCGCTGGAACCGCCTTCGCCTGAAGACGTGCAGCCGCTGTGGGAGGGACCGCAAGGCGGACGCGCCGACGATCAGCGGCGCGGCGTGATCCTGCAGTTTCCGCGGCGCCCCGAGCAGCGCGACGAGCCGCTGGACCCCAGCCCACCGGAACCCGATCAGCGCCTGCACTAGGGACACCCTCTGAGCGACCCCCAGCCGGATTGTGAATCAGTGTTGGTGCCGACCGGCGTCTGCGGCGCACGGTTGGGCCTGAGGGCGGCAGCCGATTACACTGGCGCGCCCCCGCCGCCTCTGAGGTGAAGTCGGATGCGCCTGTTCGTCGCCCTGGCCCTGTGGATCTCCGTGTCTGCCAACGCAAGCTCGCTCACTCTGGATCGAATTTTTGCCGACCCCGCCCTGTCGGGCGAACTGCCCCGTTCCCTGAAGATCTCGCCGGACGGAAAGCGGGTGACCTTCCTCCGCGGGCGCTCGGACCAGCAGGAACGGCTGGATCTTTGGGAGCGCGACGTGGCCAGCGGCGAGACCCGGATGCTGGTCGACTCCGAGGCGTTGACCGGCGGCAGCGAGGTGCTCTCGGCCGAAGAGCAGGCGCGACGGGAGCGGCAGCGCACGGCCAACCTGCGCGGTATTGCCGAGTACTACTTTTCCGCCGACGGCCATCGATTGCTGTTCCCGCTGGCTGGCGCGCTGTATGTCTACGACCTGCGCCAGCCGGCCGACCAGGCGGTGACCCAGCTGACCCAGGCCGAAGACGGCTTCGCCACCGACCCGCGCTTCTCACCCAAGGGCAACTACGTCTCCTTCGTCCGCGACCAGAATCTGTACGTGGTTTCGGTGGAGAGCGGTGAAGTCACTGCGCTGACCACCGAGGGTGGCGGCCTGACCAGCTACGCCACCGCCGAGTTCGTCGCCCAGGAGGAAATGGATCGCGA
>JAGRJL010000569.1 GCA_020442775.1 Lysobacterales bacterium
ACATGCGGACGTTCGCTGGGCAGCCAAACGGTGAAGCAGCTTCCAACGTTGACTTCTGATTCGGCGAGCGCGGCGCGCCCGTACAGCAGTCGGGCAGCGCGATCGACCATCGGCAGGCCCAGACCCAGACCGTCGGTGTTGCTGTTGATCCGTTCAAACAAGCCGAAGACCCGAGAATGGGAATGTGACTCGATCCCCACTCCATTGTCGGCAACGCAAAACAACACACCGGCTGGACGCCCGCTGTCACGCGCGTTGATGGTCACAACCGGAACCCGGTCGGGGTGACGATGCTTGATTCCGTTGCTGATCAAGTTGCGAATGATGACCCGCAGCAGGGTGGCGTCGGTTTCCATGGTCAAATCATCTGCAATCTCGAGCCTGATTTCGGCCTTGTTCCAGCTGACCGTGAAGCTGAGATCTTCCAGCACCGCCTCGACCAGCTCCTTGACTTTCAGCGGTGCGTAGGTAACCCCGGAGCGTCCCAGCTTCGCCACCGTCATCAGGCTCTTGATCAGCTTGTCGGCCTGATCAGCGGTGGCGGCGATTCGCTTGATGTAGCTCAGTGCGCGCTTGCAGTCGTCAGCCTCCAGCGCGATCTCGGCCAGATCGGCGATGCCGCGCATCGCGATCACCGGATTGCGCAGATCATGTGCCACCCAGTGGTTGTAGGCGTCGAGCTCGGCGTGACGCGTTTCCAACTCATCGATCAGCTGCTCGCGTTCCAGCTCCGCCTGCTTGCGCGCAGTCACATCGCGCTGCACGGAAATCCAGTTGGTGTACCAGCCGGTCGCGTCGGCGACTGGTGCTATATCCAGCTCGGCCCAGAACTTTCGCCCGCTCTTGGTGTAGTTGAGCACCTCGGCGCGCGTATTTTCCCAGCGCCGCAGGGACTGCCCCAACGCGCGAAGCCCCTCCCGGTCGGTGTCCGGCCCCTGCAGAATGCGCGGGGTCTTGCCGATCACCTCGGCAGCGGTATAGCCGGTCTGGCGCTCAAAGGCGCTGTTGACGTACACGACTCGCGGGCCGGGATCATCAAAGGGCTCGGCGTCGGTGATGATGATGGTGTCATTGAGTTGGTTGACGCAGGCCTGCAGCAACCGTAGCTCCTCATCAGAGTTGCGCCGGTCGGTCACATCGTGAACAAAGCCATGCCACAGGATGCTGCCGTCCGGGAGCGTGTCTGGCCGTGACTCTCCGGACATCCAGCGCACCCCGCGGGACGGCAGCACAACTCGGAATTCGCCCTTCCAGCGGGTCATGTTGTCGGCGGATTCGTTGATCGACTCGATCATCGGATCCAGATCATCCGGGTGGAGCCGGTCAAGGATCGCCGTCGCATCCTCGCGCACGTCCTCGGCCCCCAGCTCGTACAGCTCGCAGATTGACTCGCTGACAAAGGGCATCGACATGTGCCCATCGGGATGCCGCTGAAACTGGTAGAGCATCCCCGGCACCTCACTGGAAAGCTTGCGCAGCACGTCGTCGCGGCTGCGCAGCAACAGCTCGGTTTGCTTGGCCTGGGAGATGTCGGTCATGGTGCCGATTTCGCGAATGGCGCTGCCGTCGCTGTCGCGCAGAATCACCACGCCGCGATCGAGAATCCACTTCCAGCTGCCGTCCTTGCAACGCAGTCGATGTTCGCTGCGATAAGCGCCTTCATCTCCGCGTCGGTGTGCCAACAGCGCCGCCTCGACGGTTGCCACATCGTACGGATGAATCAAATCTTGCCAGTCCTGCAGTTCCCGCCCGATATCGTCCGGTGCGTAGCCGAGCATCGCCTTCCAATCGTCGGACAAACTGCAGCGCCGGGTGCGCAGGTTGCGCTCCCAGACGCCGTCACCGGTCGCCTTCAGCGCCAGCCGGAAGCGTTCGTCCTGGGCCTTGAGGCGTTCACCCAAGCGCTGCTGCTCGCGATGCGCCTCGGCCTCGCGCAGCTCTCGCTCCATCGCCGGAATCAGCCGGGACATGCGGTCCTTGGAGACGTAGTCCTGCGCGCCGGCCTGCATCAGCTCTACCGCCGCTTCCTCACCAACCAGACCGGAAAGCACGATGAACGGCAAGTCGAGTTTTGTGGCCCGAACGATCCGCAAGGCATCCAGCGCGTTAAATCCGGGAAGATTGTAGTCGGACAGCACCAAGTCCCAGCTGTGATCTGCCAGCGCCTGCTCCAGCGCCGGGAGTGAGCACACCCGGGTAATCGCAAGCCGCACTCCGGCCTGCGCCAAATGACGCTCCAGCAGGGCCGCGTCGGATTCGTTGTCCTCGATCAGCAGCAGACGGGATGACCAATCAATCATGGATTCAGCTTAAGCCATGCTGCTGTTGAGCCAGAAATTGGCGTTACCGTTGATCAACGCGGACGCGGGAGTATCAAACTAAAGTTCGCGCCTTGTCCAACCTTGGCCTGCACCTGCACCTGGCCGCCGTGGCGGCGGGCGATACGGTCGACGACGGCCAGGCCAATACCGGTGCCGGGAAAGCCCTGTTCGATGCTGACCCGCTTGAAGGGTTGCCACACCACCTCGCTGTAGCGCATGTCGAACCCCACCCCGTTGTCGCGTACCTCGACGGTGTCGCTGTTCTCCTGGTGGATCACGCGGACGCTGATCTCCGCCGACTCGCGGCTTCGGGTGAACTTCCAGGCGTTCTCGATCAGGTTGGTCATGCACAAAAACAGCAGCGAAGCGTCCCCGTAGATCGACATGGACGGCTGGATCTTGACCTCCACCTGGCGTTCCGGATGAATCGAGCGCAGTCGGTCGATGATCGTGAGGCAGGCCGGTGCCAGGTCGAACTCCTGGGCGAGCAG
>JAGRJL010000003.1 GCA_020442775.1 Lysobacterales bacterium
GCGGCCACCCCCGCATTGCAGGCGACCCCGTGATCAACCGTGATCAGGATCCCGGCGCCGCCGCGCGCGATCCGCCTGGCGAAGCCTTCCGAGAGCCCGTAGCCGTCGTTGAAGCGGTGCGGCACGTGATACTCAACCCGCGCCGCACCCATCTTGCGCAGCGCCCACACCGCCAACGCGGTGCCTGTAGCGCCATCGGCGTCGAAATCACCGACCACCACGATTCGCTCGCCGGCGGCGATCGCCGCCGCGACCCGGGTAGCGGCACGGTCGATCCCACCGAGGCGGTCCGGCCCCAGCAGCTTGGCCAGCCGATGATCCACCTCAGCCGCAGAGTGCAGACCGCGACCTCGATAGACCCGCGCCAGCACCGGGTGCAGGTCGCCAAATCCCTGATCGGGAACCAGCGAGCGCTGAACGATGCGCACCGCTCCCGCGCCCAGTGCCCGATCATTGCGATGGCGGTTGGCGCTGGCGCTCATGACGACTCACCCCATGCCGGCGCCCAGAAGCGCCAGCGATCGCGCGATTCCAGTACAAAGCGCGCGCCGCAGGCAAAGTTCAGGCGCAGACGCCCGCGGCGCAGGCTGGCACTCACATCGAGCGGATCGAAGGGCCGTTCGCAAATGCCGCTGCCGCCAGCGGCGGCTTTGGCTGCCAGCGACAAGCGCGACCCCAGCGCCTGGAATTCAAACTCCTCAGCCTCCAGCCAAGCGACCGCCGCTGCCGGCGAGCTCGCCGCCCCACCCCAAAACCAGAGACTGTCGGCTTGCGTTTCCCCACGCGCCTTGGCCGCCTGCAGCGGCGCATGCTGGTTCAGGAATACCTGCAGCTCATTCAGCAAACGCTGCCAGACCAGCGACTGGGGCAGGAATTCGCTCAAGCTGCTGCCCAACAGGCTGTCGCAGGGCAGGCATTGCGGATCCGGCCATTCCCCGTCTTCCGCGCACAGATACCAGTGATGGGCGCCCGCGACCAGGCACAGGCCTTCGGCCTGGAGATATTGGTTCAGATCCGCCATCAGCTGCGCTCGCTGCGAATCCGGCAGCGCGCCCCAGCCGCTTCCCAGCACGCGCATGTTGAACACTTCCACCCGGGTCTGGATCGGCTCGGCGATGGCCACCACCTGCGCCGCCTCGGTCGGCGCCAGCTCCGCGGCGGCGCAAGCTCTGGCCCAGGGCAATGTGGTCAGCGGGACTCCCAGCGCGTCGGCGAAGGCCTGACGAGCGCCGAAGGTGCCATCCGGCAATCGACTTGCACGACCCAGCCAGCGTCGCCATAACTCAGCATCGGCGCCGCGCAGCAGCGCGCGCAGACTGGGAAGCAGCCAGGTGGTCTGGATGCCCATCAGCGCGCGGCGTGCGCTTGCGGGCAAAACGCGCCTGACGGCCGGCGGGGGCCGGTGCGGATGGCTGAGCGGGAATCCCGCGGCAACGGATCAGACCTCGTAACGAACCGCGGTGATCTCGTAGGTCCGGGTGCCGCCGGGGGCCACAATGTCGACCTCATCGCCCTCGTTCTTGCCGATCAGCGCGCGCCCCACCGGGGAGCTGACCGAGATCCGGCTCTGCTTGATGTCCGCTTCCAGGTCGCCCACGATCTGATAGGTCACGCTCTTGTCGGTGTCCACATCGAGCAGATCCACGGTCGCCCCGAAGACGATCCGCGAACCGGGATTGAGCTTGCGCACGTCGATGATCTCGGCGCTGGCCAGGGTGTTCTCCAGCTCGTTGATACGGCCTTCGGTGAAGCCCTGCTGTTCGCGCGCGGCGTGGTACTCGGCGTTTTCCTTCAGGTCACCATGGGCCCGCGCCTCGGCAATGGCCTCGATGATCTTCGGCCGCATCACCGACTTCAAATGGTCCAGCTCGGCGCGGAGCGCCTGTGCGCCCTTCACCGTCAGCGGTGCTCTTTTCATGATTGCTTCTCCTAGCGGAAGTCGGTTCGTGACCTTCCAATACTTGCGAGTGCTAGCTAACTGTTCGGCCAGCCTAGAAATTCAGATCGGCAGGATCGCTCAGCTCGCGTGACGCGAGTTGGTCTCCTGATGAAGCTCGTCTAGCGAATACACCGATTCCAGTTCCTGGTGATCGAGCGCGTGGAGGATCGCCCGGGCTCCGGAGATGGTCGTGGAGTAAACCACGCGCCTCTGCAGCGCTTCGCGGCGAATCGAGAAGGAGTCGGCAATCGCCTGACGGCCCTCGGTGGTGTTGACGATGAAGCTGATCTCGTCGCTCTTGATCAGATCTGCGATATGTGGCCTGCCTTCGGCCACCTTATTGACCCGACGGCATTCCACCCCCGCGGCAACCAGCGCGGCTGCGGTGCCACCGGTGGCCACCAACTCGAATCCGCGGCGCAGTAGATCGCGGCCAATCCCGATCAGCTTGGCCTTGTCGGCATCACGCACCGAGAGAAAGGCGGTACCGACCGGCGGCGCGGCCACGCCGGCGGCCAGCTGAGCCTTGGCGAAGGCAGCGCCAAAGGAGCGCCCGACCCCCATCACTTCACCAGTGGAGCGCATCTCCGGTCCCAACTGCGGATCTACCCCGGGGAATTTGGCGAAGGGGAAAATCGGTTCCTTGATCGAGTAGTAGTCGGGGACGATCTCCTGACCCAGGCCCTGTTCGGCCAGGCTCTTGCCGACCATGCAGCGGGCTGCGATTTTCGCCAGCGCCACGCCCGTGGCCTTGGCCACAAAGGGCACCGTGCGCGAGGCACGCGGGTTGACCTCGATGATGTAGATCTCCTCACCCTGGATCGCGAACTGGGTGTTCATCAGCCCCACCACCTTGAGCTCCTTGGCCATCAGGGTGACCTGGCGACGCAACTCGTCCTGCACCGCGGCGCTCAGCGAGAAAGGCGGCAGCGAACAGGAGCTGTCGCCCGAATGCACGCCCGCTTCCTCGATATGCTCCATGATCCCGCCGATCAGCACCTGGCCCTGCTGGTCGGCGATGCAGTCGACGTCGACCTCGATCGCGCTGTCGAGGAAGTGGTCGAGCAGCACCGGCGAATCGTTGGATACCTTTACCGCCTCGGCCATGTAGCGGCGCAGATCGGCCTCGGCGTAGACAATCTCCATGGCCCGGCCACCGAGCACATAGGATGGCCGCACTACCAGCGGATAGCCAATCTCGCGAGCCAGCATCACCGCCTCTTCGGGCGCGCGAGCGGTGCGGTTGGGCGGCTGCCGCAGCTGCAGCTTTTGCACCATCGCCTGGAAGCGCTCACGATCCTCGGCCAGATCAATGGAATCGGGCGTGGTGCCGATGATCGGCACGCCTTCCTTCTCCAGCGCCCGGGCCAGCTTCAGCGGGGTCTGTCCGCCGTACTGCACCACCACCCCGATCGGCTTCTCGATCGCGGCAATCTCGAGCACATCCTCCAGGGTCAGCGACTCGAAATACAGCCGATCAGAGGTGTCGTAGTCGGTGGAAACGGTTTCCGGGTTGCAGTTGACCATGATCGTTTCATAGCCATCCTCCCGCAGCGCCAACGCCGCGTGCACGCAGCAGTAATCGAATTCGATACCCTGGCCGATGCGATTGGGCCCGCCGCCCAGCACCATCACCTTTTGCCGATCACTGGGATTGGCCTCGCAGTATTGCTCGTAGGTGGAGTACAGGTAGGCGGTGCTGGTGGCGAATTCGGCGGCACAGGAATCGACCCGCTTGTATACCGGTCGTACCCCCAGCACCCGACGCAGCTGACGGATCGCGGCCTCATCGGTGCCGACCAGCTTGGCCAGCCTGGCATCGGAAAAGCCCTGACGCTTGAGCTGCAGCAGGCGCGGCTGGTCCAGCGCCGACAAGCCGCCGCTGCGAACCGCCATTTCGCTGGCGATCAGGTCGTCGATCTCGGCCAGGAACCAGGGATCGATGTGGGTCAGCTGGTAGATCTGTTCCAGCGTCAGACCGCTGCGAAAGGCATCGGCGACCCAGAACACCCGGTCCGGCCCAGGCTCGCGCAGCTGCCGCTGCAGGTCCAGCTGGGCCGCTTCCGGATCGGCCGATGCAACCCGCTCATCCAGCCCGTCGCTGCCGATCTCCAGGCCGCGCAGCGCTTTCTGCAGCGATTCCTGGAAAGTGCGGCCCATTGCCATCACCTCGCCCACCGACTTCATCTGGGTGGTGAGACGGGAGTCGGCCGCGGGGAACTTCTCAAAGGCAAAGCGCGGAATCTTGGTGACGACGTAGTCGATGGTGGGCTCAAAGGACGCCGGCGTCGCATTGCCGGTGATTTCGTTGCGCAGCTCATCCAGGGTGTAGCCCACCGCCAGTTTTGCCGCGACCTTGGCGATCGGAAAGCCGGTCGCCTTGCTGGCCAGCGCCGAGGAGCGCGACACGCGTGGATTCATCTCGATCACCACCAGACGGCCGTCCTGGGCGTTGACCCCGAACTGCACGTTGGAGCCACCGGTATCGACCCCGATCTTGCGCAGCACCGCGATCGAGGCGTCGCGCATCTGCTGGTATTCCTTGTCGGTCAGCGTTTGCGCCGGCGCCACGGTGATCGAATCACCGGTGTGCACGCCCATCGGGTCAAAGTTCTCAATCGAGCAGACGATGATGCAGTTGTCCGCGGTATCGCGAACCACCTCCATCTCGAACTCCTTCCAACCCAGCACCGACTCTTCGACCAGCACCTCGTGGACCGGCGAAAGGTCCAGCCCGCGCTGGACGATCTCGGTGAACTCCTCGCGGTTGTAGGCGATACCGCCGCCGGAGCCGCCCAGGGTGAAGCTGGGGCGGATGATGGTGGGAAAGCCCACCTCGGCCTGGATCTGCAGCGCGCTTTCCATGCTCTTGGCCACCGCCGCCTTGGGCACCGCCAGACCGATCTCACCCATTGCCACGCGGAACAGTTCGCGATCCTCGGCCAGCCGAATCGCTTCCGGCCGCGCGCCGATCAGCTCGACGTTGTATTTGTCCAGCACCCCGCGATCGGCCAGATCCAGCGCGCAGTTCAGCGCGGTCTGCCCACCCATGGTCGGCAGCAGGGCATCCGGTCGTTCCTTGGCAATGATCTGTTCGACGGTTTGCCAGTTGAGCGCTTCGATGTAGGTGGCGTCGGCCATTTCCGGGTCGGTCATGATCGTCGCCGGGTTGCTGTTGACCAGCACCACCCGGTAGCCCTCTTCGCGCAGCGCCTTGCAGGCCTGCGCCCCGGAGTAGTCGAACTCGCAAGCCTGGCCAATCACGATCGGACCGGCACCGATGATCAGAATCGATTGAATGTCGCTGCGCTTGGGCATGAGCTCTCACCGGCCGCACCTGCAGGGTGCCGCCTCGGATTGTGGGGGATGCCCAGAAGTTTAACCCATAGTCGGCCCGCGGCGATGTCCAATCACCGCAAATTGCGTCGCAGCTTGATGTTGTTCAATCGGAGCCCAGCAGCGCGTCCTCTACGCTGCCCGGCAACATCGGCATCCCATCCTTCATCACCGCGCAAAACCCACCTCAACCATGACCAATGGCAGTCTTGACCATATTTCGATGATTAGCTAAATTTCAAATCATGAACACGGTATTCAAAGCCCTGGCCGACCCCACCCGCCGCAAGGTACTGCAGCTGCTGCGGCAGGGACCGCGCAGCGCCGGTGCGTTGGCCGAGCACTTTGCGGTCTCCAAACCGACCATGTCCGCACATTTTTCGGTGCTGCGCGAAGCCGATCTGGTCGATTCGGTCAAGCAGGGCACCACGGTGATCTACAGCCTGAAGCTGTCGGTCCTGGAGGAGTCGCTGCTGGGTTTTGCCCAGCTATTCGGCCTCCAGGGCGGTGATACCCCGGCCCGGGCGGCAGACCCCACGCCAGATGAGGAGCAGATCCGATGACCCAGACTTCCAGTTTCAACGAGCGTTTTGCCGCCGCCACGGTCGCCGCCGACATTCTGGTCGGCGCCTTCGCCTGCTGGCTGATGCCGGATCGGGCCTGGGCCTGGCTGACTGCGATGCTGGCGCTGCCGGTGGCCTGGGCGCTGATCCGCATCTTCGCGCCGCGCGGCTTTGCCATGTCGCGGCTGGCCGGCTCCATCGTCGGCGCCGGATTGATCTTGCTGGTCGCGATGCTGGCGGTGATCACCCAGGAACTGGCGCTGGTCGAGGCCGCACCCGGCGAGCTTTCCGACCGAGCCTGGGGTCTGATCATGGGTTCGCTGGTGGCCGTTTATGCGAACGTCCTGCCCAAGCGCTCCGCTTCCCCGGCGCGTGCCAGGGTCCTGCGATTCGCGGGTTGGGCGCTGGTTCTGGGCGGCATCGGACACGCGCTGATCTGGCTGTTTGCCCCACTGGCACAAGCCAACTTGTGGGCGACGGGATGGTTGGCGCTGACGCTGGTCGCTACCGGACTGCGTGCCTGGATCGGCCACGGGCAGGACCAGAGCGCGCAGGCTTGATCACTCATACCAGGAGCCGGTGATGACTTCGCGATCGACCGCGCTGTTCGCTTTTCTCGGCCTGGCCGCGGTGCCAGCGTTGCAAAACCCGTGGCCACAACCAGAAGGCCTGAGCGAGCGCTGGTCGGACCAGCATCGACGGGAAATCCGCGCCCAGCTGCGCCAGGCCCTGCGCGACTGGGGACTGCAGATCCCTGCCGAAGCCGACCAGCAAGGCTGAATCACTGCAAACCAACGTGAGTGATTGCCGCCACAGGGCTGTGCGGACTGACGGCATGACGCTATCGTGCGCGCTGGTTTTCCGCCATCGACCCGATCTTGTCTGATTCCTTCATCCCGCGCTGCGCCAACCCTTCGCTCGCCCGACTTCTGCTCTGGCTGGCGCTGACCCTGACCGCGTTGCCTGTGCCAGCGCAGAACGAAGAGCAGCAGTTCGTCGAGCAGCATCCGGTGATTCGCTATGCCGCCGACCCGGACTTCGCACCGATCGATTTCATCGCCGACGGGGTCCATCAGGGTTTGGCCCGAGATTATCTGCGGCTGATCGCCAAGGGCAGCGGCCTACGCTTTGAGCTGCGCCCCTATCCGAGCTGGGCCGATGCCCTGGCAGCCTTCGAGCGCGGTGAAGTGGACATGCTCAGTGGCGCATTCGTATCGGCCGATCGCGAGCGCTTCGCCCTTTTCAGCGCCCCCTATTTTCGCCTCAGCGGGGCCATCGTTACCCTGGGTGGCGGCAGCGCCATCGGCAATGTGGAGCAGCTCGCCAAGCAATCAGTGGGGCTGGTCGATGGCACCGTCTGGCGGGAGCTGCTGGGCGAGGATGCCAGCCGTATCCAGCTGCGGCCCTACCCTGATCTTGCCACTGCGATACGCGCGCTGACCCGGGGCGAAATCGCCGCGCTGGTGGCCGATCCGGTGACTACGCTTTACCAGGCACGCCGGCTGGGCCTCGCCAGCCAGATCCAGATTACCGGCCAGCTCGACATCCAGGCGCCGCTGGCGATGGCCGTCCGCAGTGACTGGCCGCGGCTGCAGGCGATCATCAATGACCAACTCGCCACGATCGACCTGACCCAGGAACAGCAGCTGCGCGCGCGCTGGATTTCGGCCCCCAGCGGCGGAACTCCCGAACCGGTACTGCTCAGCTTTCCGGAGCCGGTGCGCCCTCGCCTGCTCGCGCTGCAGAGCCAGCTGGACGAAAGCGAACAGACGCAGCGCCAGCTGCTCACCGATGCGCTCAAGCTGGAGGACCAGGCAGACGCATTGATCGAGCGGCTGCAGGCGGGCGAAGCAGTACCCGAGGCGGCCACCGACAGCGCACCTGACGACGACAACCTTGCTGATTTCCTGCTCTGGCGGGCCAGCCTGCCCGAGCGCGCCAGCAGCGACCAGCTGCAGTCCCTGATTGACGCCGAGCGGGCTGCGCTGGTGGGCGCGGAGCAGCGCCGCGAGAGCGCCGCGCTGCGGCTGCGCGACCTGAATCTGCGTCAATCCCGGCTGAGTGCAGAGGTCGACCAGGCGCGCGAACGCCAGGAGCAGATCACGGTCCAGGCGGGGGCCGGCGAGTCCACCGCGCAGGCGCTGCTGGATCAGGCTAGACAGCGACTGTATCGGGTACAGGCAGCGGCGCTGCAGGATGAGATTCAGCGTAATCCTGCGCGTCGGGCACAGGCATCGGACGATCTGCGCCGCGCGCGCCAAACCATTGCACGACTGCGTCAGCGCATTGCCGCACTCAACGAGCTGCAGCGCGCCCGGGTCATCCGGGAAGCCGAAGCCCGCGCCGAGGGCATCGCCCAGGCCAGTGCGCGACTGCAGGATCAGGGCGGTGAGTCTGCGCGGATTGCCGCTCAGAACATGCAGCTGGCTGAGCGCCTGGTCGCGCATGCCAAACGCTACGCAGAGGTGGTTCCGGAGCAGGATGCGCAAGCCAGAGCCAGCGAGCGGGTCAACGCCAGCCTGGAGCTCACCCGACAACGACTGCAGCTGAACGTTCACGGTGCGGGATTGGGCAAGGTGCTGGCGGCCGAGCTGCGCAATCTCGACCCGCCGCGCCAGGCTGGCCGCCAGCTCAGCAGCACCCTGGAAGAACTGGCGGCGCTGCGCCTGGAACAGATCGACCTGAGCAACCAGCGTGAGCGGATCAGCACCCAGGTGGTGCTGAGCCTGAGCGACGACGAAGAGGTCGAACCTGGCGACCAGCTCAGTGCGGAATGGCGCCGCCAGGAACAATTGGCCACCCAGCGCGACCTGATTGATGACCTCAGCGCGCTGGCCGCGCGCCTGCAGGCCAGTCTGGAGCGGATCAGCCGAGATCTGGAGCAGCGCCAGCGCGAAAGTGCTGAGCTGGAGCGCCTGATTGATGAACGTCTGCTCTGGCTGCCGACCCAGACGGTGCTCACTCTGGACTGGCTGCGGCGCTTTCCGGAGGGCGTGGCGGATCTGCTCAAGCCTTCGCGCTGGCTTTACAGCGCGCGCCTGGTCACCTCGGATCTGGCTGATTCACCGCTGGCTCGAGGCCTGATGGTGCTGCTGGCAGTCTTCGTCTGGATCGCGCGCCAGCGCGGCAAGCATCACCTCAAACAGCTGGCAGAGATCAGCGAGCGTCGACACGCGCCGAGCATGACGCCCACCGTACAGGCCTTGCTGATCACCCTGTTCGCGGCGGCCTTCTGGCCATTGCTGCTGTACTTGCTGGGCGGTTATTTGCAGAGCCTGGGGGTTGCCGGGAAGTTCACCGATTCGCTGGGACTGGCGCTGCGCGGCATTGCCCCGTTGCTGGCCCCGCTGACGCTGGTGCATTGGCTGACCCTGGAATACGGTCTGGCCGCACATTTCGGCTGGCGCAAGACTCGCTATCTGGCCCTGAATCGTTTGAATTTCCGGCTGATGTGGATCGGCATGCCGGTCGCCCTGCTGGCCAGACTGCAGGATCATCGGGGATCAGAGCTGGGCAGCGAGACCCTGGCCAGGCCGGCGCTGATGCTGATGCTGATGGCGCTGGCCTGGCTGATCTGGCGTGCCACCCGGCCGGCTGCAGCGCTGGGCCCTCGCCCCCCCGAAGCACGCGATGACGAGGCCCGCTGGTGGCAGCGCTACGCCCATTGGCCGGTGCCGGCAGCGCTGCTGGGATTTGCGCTGCTGCAGGCCGCGGGCTACAGCACCGCCAGCTTCATGCTGTTCACCGCAGCGATGCAGACCTTCTACCTGATCTTCCTGCTGCTGGTGCTGCGCCAGCTGGTACTGCGCTGGCTGCTGGTCCAGGAGCGCAAGCTGGCCGAGCGCCGCCATCAACAGCAAGTCGAGGCACGCCGCGAGGAAGCCAGGAACGCTGGCCTGGAAACCTCAGATGCCCCGCCGACCACCGAACCGGAAGAAATCACCGTGGCCAGCATCGGCAGCCAGACCCGGCGCCTGCTGCGCGCCGCGCTGGTGACGCTGGGCGGGGTTGGGGTGCTCTGGGTCTGGTCGGACCTGATGCCGGCACTGCAAGCGCTGGACGCGATCGAGCTGTGGCGCTTCAGCGGAGCCGAAGGCGAGCAGATCGTCAGCCTGCGCCTGTTGCTGCTGTCACTGCTGGCGCTGACCCTGACCACCATCGCCGCGCGCAATCTGCCTGGGCTGCTGGAGATCGGCATCCTCCAGCGAGTGCCGATCGATGCCGCGACCCGCTACGCGGTGACCAGCCTGTGCCGCTACGTGATCGTGATTGGCGGTCTGGTCTACGGCATCTCGCTGCTGGGGGTGCGCTGGAGCCATCTGCAGTGGATGGCGGCGGCGCTGACCGTGGGTCTGGGCTTCGGTCTGCAGGAGATCTTCGCCAATTTCGTGTCCGGCCTGATCCTGCTGTTCGAACGCCCGTTTCGGGTCGGCGACACCATCACGGTGGACAATCTCTCCGGCACCGTCACCCGGATCAGAACCCGCGCCACCACCATTCTGGACTGGGACAACAAGGAGATCGTGGTCCCCAACAAGACCTTCATCACCGGTCAGCTGGTGAACTGGACCCTGGCCGATTCGGTGACCCGGGTGACCATCAAGATTGGCACCGCCTACGGCAGCGATCCCGAGCAGGTGTTGAACGTATTGCGCGAGCTGGCCCAGCAGCATCCGCGGGTATTGCCCGAGCCCAAACCCACCAGCTGGTTGACCAACTTCGGCAACTCCAGCCTCGATTTCGAACTGCGCGTGTTTGTTTCAGAGATCCGCGACCGGCTGCCGGTGGCCACCGAGCTGTCCACGGCCATCCACAGACGCTTCCGCGAACTCGGCATCGAGATTCCCTTCCCGCAGCTGGACGTGCACATGCGCGGCGCGGGGAACGCTGCCCAGGCGCCGGAAAGCGGTCCAGGTCAGGCTGATTCCGATCCGTCCAGGTCGCCGAGCTCACCCAGCAGCCAGTCCCGGGCCTGATTTTCGCTGGCGAAAAAGCGCGGCTGCCGCGCATTGTCGCGATAAACCCGTGCCCACTGGCCGCGGGCAATGGCGTTCCACTCGCCATCGGCAATCACGAAGGCAGTCACCCGGCGGCCGCCGTCTTCGTAGTCAACCTCGGCTTGATGCATGGCCGCCTCCGCTTCGGGGGTCAGCAGGAAATCGCCGCGAGCAACCACCAGCACTCCCCAGGGCGCGCCGCGCATGCGTTCGATGAACTCTGCCGCTACCGGCGCGAAGCTCTCGGTGAACTCCAGATTGAACGGCCCTTCGGCATGCACGATCACCAGCGGGCCTTCGCTATGCACGCGGAAACTGCCGTGTGCGCTAAATCGACTCATCTGTTCTCCTTCGCCGATGGCATCGGCGAGGGGTGCCAGCGGAGTTCGGCGGCACCCTGATCTATCCATTCGCGGACCTGCTCGGCGGTCAATGCCAGATCAACCGCCAGCAGGGCTGGCTGCAGCAGCTCTACTTCCGCGGTCCGGTCGCGGCCCGCAGACTTTGCCGCATAGAGCGCGTAGTCGGCCAGACTGAGCGCCTTCTGCCAGTGCAGAAAACTTGCCCTGCTCTCGGGCAGGAAGGCGAAGCAGCCGACCGAGGCCCGGACCTCACCCGCCGACAGTGGCGCAACTTCAATTTGACCGATCGCAACCCGCAGGCCGTCGGCCAGCTTCGCCAGCGCGCCAATGGTGATGAGCGGCCGCACCACCAGAAACTCCTCGCCGCCCCAGCGCAGGCAAAGATCCTCCGCTACTGTCAGCCTGCGAATCACCGCAGCGACTTCGGTGAGCACCGCGTCACCGGCGGCATGGCCGTGGGCGTCGTTGATCCGCTTGAAGTGGTCGATATCCAGCAGCACCAGCCCCATCGCCCGTGCCTCGGGGTGTGCCTGCTCGGCCAGTCGCTGCAGCATCGGTTCGATCTGCTCGCGCAGCTGGCGTCGATTACGCAATCCGGTCAGGCTGTCGGTGATGCTCGCGGTGATCAGCTCCTGATTGAGATCCTGCAGCCGCAGATTGGCCTGCTTCAGCGCCTGGGTGCGCTCGGTCACGACCGACTCCAGCGCCAGCTTCTGGCGCTGCAATCGGCCCATGCGCCAGCGAATCACCAGACTGGTCAGCATCAGTGCCAGCAAGGCCATGACCGATTGCGCGTACCAGGTTTCCAGCAGCACCGGCACTGCATTTACATCAACCGCGCTGATTGGCCCCCAGGTTCCGTGCAGTCGTCTGGCCTGCACTTCGAACACGAAATCACCCTTGGGCAGGTTGGTATAGATCGCTTGCCGCCGGGTGCCGGCATCAACCCAGGTCTGCTCGTAGCCGCGCAGCCGGTAGCGGTAACGCAGTTGGTCCGCAGCGCGAAAATCCACTGCGCCATAGCGCAAGTCCAGATCGCGCGGCAGCGTTTGCAGGGCAATCGCCTCGGCCGGCAATGGCCCATTGGGCAGGCTCAGCAGCTGCACCGTGGGAGGCTGCTCCGCCTCGCTGGCGATAGGAATCCGCACCGCACCACCCAGACTGGGCAACCAATAGGAATCGTCGCTGATGATCCCCTTGTTCTGTCCGGCACCATTGCAGCAGCGCAGGCGCGAGCGCTTGGGGTTGTCCCCGGTATCGCGCAGCAGGGCTTCTGGCCGCAAAACGTCGTTACCCAGCTCGGTCAGCCGGATTCGGTAGAAGCCGTCCGGATGACTCACCCACAGATAATCTTCCGAGATTCCCAGATGAAATACGCTGTCGGAAAGCAGTCCGTCGGCGCTGCCATACCATCGCCATTGCCCCGGCCTGCCCACCGCCATGCCCTGGTCATAGGTCCCTACGATCAGACGCCCGTCCGCCAGCTGCCGCAAGCCGGTGACAAAGGTCCGGTCCAGCGCCGCCTCACCGACCAGTGCAAAGGCATCACCCTGCTGTCGGTAGAGCCCGCTTTGACTGCCCACCCAAAGCTGCTGATCCCGATCCAGCAGCAACACCCGCGCGGCCGGGGCGGCCCCATCCAGCGCCACTGCAGTCACCTCGCCGCCTTCGACCAGATGCAGGCCAGCGCTGCTGGCGACCCACAGGCGATCGCCCTGCTCGACAAGATCATTGATCTGCGGCTGCCCGATCGCATCGATGATCAGCGGCTGCGGACGGTCTGCGCTGACCCGGGCCAGCCCGCCGCGGGTTCCGACCCAGAGCTGTTCGTGGCGATCGGAGTAGAGGCTGTAGACCATCGGCCGGGGCAGCAGCGAACCATCGATCAGGGTTTCGAAACCGCCTCCGGTCCAGCGCGAGACTCCAGCATTGCTGCCCACCA
>JAGRJL010000570.1 GCA_020442775.1 Lysobacterales bacterium
AACCGGTTGACCAGTTGTAGCCGCGAATCTGGCCGTCGCTGTTGCTAAACGCTGCGACGAAGTTGCCCCGCGCCAGGTCAATCTGGGTGCTGTCAAAGGGCAGCGGGCTGCCCTGGATGTCGCGGCTGATCAGCAGCGTGCGCCCAGGCGAGAAGTTGAAGTTGTCGCGTGCGTAGGCCTGCTGGCCGCTGGCGTTGTCGTCGGTGAGGTCGGTCGCTTGAGAGAGATAGACCAGCGTGTCGCCGCGCAAACCGATGCGCGGAGCCGAACTGGGACCGTTGCCGGCCATCCCGCTGGATGTCTGGCTGACCAGGGTCACCGCACCCGGTGGCGGAAGCGGCGGTTGCGCGGCAATCTGCAGATCCACGGTCTGCTCCAGGCTGCCATTGTTGCCGCTGCAGCTGAGCAGATATTGATGGCTACCGCTGGCCGGCGCGGCAAAGCTGACGCTGCCGCCCGCCGCCAGCGGGCCGTCGATCGGCCAGTTGCTGCCGGGGCTGCAGGGACTACTTGAGGTGACGCCGCTGGCTTCCCAGCTCAGGGTAACAACCGCACCCGCTGCGGTCTGTGCCGGAACGATGTTCAGCTGCAGACTGCTGGGCGTGCTGGCCGGAACCACCACCAGTTCCAGCCCGGCCGAACCAAAGGTGTTGCCGGGACCCTCGCAGGTCAGTCCGAAGAAGTAGGTGCCGGGCTCTGCCGGCGCTGGATAGCTGACCGAACCCAGGTTTTCGACCGCGCCCAGGGCGCTCCAGGGGGTTGGTGAACCGAGCCCAGCGAGGCAGGATGCGCCGGTCAATGCACCCGGCGCGCTCCAGCTCAGGGTGAAGCTCTGGCCCACTTCGACCGGGTTGGGCGATGCAGTGAAGTTCACGGTCACGTCGGAGGGCCCGCCCTGGAACTCGCCGAAGTCGAACTCCAGCTGGGCGACGTCGACCGCCGCCTCCAGCGCCGGATCAATCGGTGACTGCAGGTTGACGTCGCCCAGCGAGCACTGCCGGGTGACCACGCCCACCGAAATGCCTTCCAGACCGGTGCACAGATCCGAAGCCACTTCGGTCGATCCATCCGCATAGACCACGCTGGCAGCGAACTGGGTGCCCAGGCCGATCTCATCGAAGGCCGCGCTGAACGGCGGCTCGGCCTGAATCAGCAGGTGACTGCGGCCGCCGGTCAGAAAGGCGAAGCAGCTGTCGGCCATCGATTGCACGTAGTCAAAGCAGCCGCTCTGGACATACAGACCACAGCCAAATGCGCCGGGTGTGTAGTTGATGGCGCCATCGGTGCTGCTGCCGAAGGCACCCGAGTTGGAAATGAATGCGCGATCGAAGGGGCTGCAGCCAGGATTCGGGGTGGGATCGCTGTCGAACAGCGCGGCGTATTGCATCCGCGGATCGGCCTCGGTCACCGGAACCCCGCTGGGCACCACGCCGCTGCCGAAAATCTTGAAGGCGACCGCGGTTTCGAAGGCCTTCTGCCTTGGGCCGGCGAGCGCATTGAGCTTGCTCAGGTCATGCTGGGCGCAGGCGCGTGGGACAAATTGCCCCGATGCAGAGAGCTGCACGCAGCGCGGGGGCTCCGCCGCCCATGACAGCTGGGTCAGCGGCAAAATCAGTAAGAGGGACAGCAGCGTCTTGCGCATTGACTGATTCCTGACTGGTTTGGCCCACAGCTTAACGGCAAGCGATGCCCAAATAGGCCAGATGATTCATGGTTTTTGCCCTGGATCCGTCCCCCGAGGCGTAGCCGAGGGGCCTGAAGGGCGTCCGGGTGACCGCGCGGCCAAAAAAGCGGCCCGGCATCTGCCGGGCCGAATTGACAGGGGTCAGGGTGTACACGGATCAACGAATGATCAGCTGGTCGGCGCGTACCCGGGTTACCCCGCGAGTGTTGTTGGCGATGGTGATCGCCTGCGCGCGCTGGCTGCGGTTCTCCACCGTGCCGGTCAGGAAGACCACGGTGTCCTTGGTATCGACGTCGATCTTCAGGCCTTTGACATCGTCGTCGGCCAGCAGCTGAGTCTTGACCTTGGTGGTAATCCAGCCGTCACCCACCGCCTCGGCAACGTTGCGGCCGCCTTCGCGCAGTTCGCCCGAAGCGGTGGCTTCATTGGCCTCCATCCGCGCCTCGGTGCCGTCGGCAGCGATCACGATCTGATTGTCCACCGCGACCACGCCGTCGACCTCCCAGGCGATCCGTTCGGCGGCCATCCGATCGGCCAGGCTGTCGGCGCC
>JAGRJL010000571.1:0-379 GCA_020442775.1 Lysobacterales bacterium
CTCGGCTCACCTGCAGCTTCAGCCGCACGCCGGTCCGGACCAGCGGGTGTCCTTCAGCTTCAAAGGAATGTCGCCCGAGTTCTTCCCAGCCGGCGTAGGTGCTCTGCTCTACCGCCGCATCCATGTCAGCACGGTACTGGTCAAGCAGGGAGCGGAGTCCGCCTTCCAGGTCATCTGTGACGCCGACCCGATAGGCGAACAGGTCAAAGGTGACCCAAGGCGCCTCCTCCATCACGAAACGCACCCGGGTACCGAGCTCGGCCTGATCATAGTGACTATGCGCCCGCTCAATCAGCCCTTCAACAGGCTCGACCCGAACCTTGACCGCAACCAGCGGGTCGCCGGCGTTCCGCTCGGCGGTGGGCCCCGACGCACAGGC
>JAGRJL010000571.1:413-12244 GCA_020442775.1 Lysobacterales bacterium
TCCCGTCAATCACGCAAGCGCTCATCCACAAGAGCCAATTGAAATGCGAGTCATTCGTATTTACACTCGTCTTCACAATAACACCACGGACGGACCCACCCTGATGATCAACGCACGCGCCCTGATGCCGCTTGCAGTCGCCGTTGGCATGCTGAGCGCACCCCCCGCCATTGCCGATGAATACCTGTGGATCTACGCCCGCGGCTCGGACACCATGCCCAAGGGTGCGCTGGAGACCAAGCTGTCGGATGTCTACAGGCGCGGCAAGGACTCCGGCGACTATGGCTTCCACGATCTCCGCGCGGAGTTGGAATACGGCATCACCGATCGACTGTCGATGGCCGCAGAGGTGATGATCTTCAAGCACGACTACTCGGTCGACGATCCTGATCTGCAGCCGATGTTCGACACCCAGGGCGGCGCCGGCGGTCGCTTCAGCGACACCCAATACGGTGGTTTCGAGCTAAGCCTGAAGTACAACGTACTCAGCGCCTACAAGGACCTGCTCGGATTGGCCTTTGGATTGGGCTACGAGCGCCGCGATCGCTATCGGCTCGATGGTGCCGAGATCGACCAGGACTCCTTCGTATTCACCACCTATCTGCAGAAGAACTTCCTCGACGACACCCTGACCGTGGTCGTGGTGCCGAAGCTCGAGTTCGAGCGCCGCAAGTCGCCCGGCGTGCTGGAAGAAGAGATCGCGCTCGACCTGAGCGCCGGGGTCTCCTATAGAATTGCGCCCCGCTGGTTTGTCGGGCTGGAGTTCCGTCATCAGTCGGACTATCTCAATCCGCAGGAGGACGGCGTGTTCAACCCCGAACTCGAGCGCTCCAGCTTCGACTTGAGCGACTTCCGGATCGGCTCGCAGCATCAGCGCGGCAACTACCTGGGCCCCACCGTGCACTATGCCGCACGCCACTGGTGGACTACCGCCGGCGCGCTGTGGCAAATCCGCGGCGGGGGCTCGCCCTTCTCCTTCAGCCGCAACAACCGCAACTGGGACGAACATGAGCGGGTGCATCTGGGATTGGCGGTGGGCTATGAATTCTGATCAACGCAGGCCAGCGGAGGGATCTCCATGAGCAAGGGCACTGATCACCAGCGTCGCCGCTTCGTAGGCCAGATGCTGGCGCTCGGCGGCGGCCTGCTGGTGGCGCCAACGGGATGGTCGCGCACCTACCTGAGCGTGGAACAGGCGCAGGCGCTGATCTGGCCAGGGGTGGCTCTGACACCGCAAACGGTCAAGCTCAGCCGCGAACAGCGCAAGGCGATTCAGAAGGCCTCCGGGGTTCGCGTGCGGCAATCCGAGATGCAGGCCTGGCGCGGAGCTGAAGGCCAGTGGTTCATCGTCGACCACGTGATCGGCAAACACGAGAATATTGACCTCGCAGTCGGGCTTGATCGCGACGGCGGGGTCAGCGGCATCGAGATTCTGGTCTATCGCGAAACCTACGGGCACGAGATCCGCAATGACCGCTGGCGCGCGCAGTTCCACGGGCGCAACCATCAGGAGAATTTGCGTTTGGATCAGCAGATCCGCAACATCTCCGGTGCAACCCTGTCCTGCCGACACGTGACCGACGGGATCAACCGCCTCACCCACACCTGGAACCTGGTGCTAAGGACCCTTTGATGGCCTCACTCGAGCGCTGCCAGCCGCTGCTTGGAACCTTTGTCGAGATCAGCCTGCGCGGCGATTGTTCCGAAGACGAGCTGCTGCGTCTGAGTAGCGCAGCCTTCGCCCAGATTCGCCTGGTGGATGAGGCGATGAGCTTTCATCGTCCCGACAGCGAACTCAGCGAACTCAATCGCAACGCCGCGCAGCGCGCCTGCCTGATCTCTCCCGCGTTACGGGAAGTCCTCGCCGAAGCGCTGTGGCTGAGCCGGCTCAGCGGCGGCCTGTTCGATGTCAGCACCGCAGCGAAGCTGGTGCACAACAAGCAGCTGCCCGACCCCGGAATCCGGGTCGATCGCCGCGCCAACTGGGAAGATATCGACCTGCAGGGCGCCACCGTGCGCTTTACGCGCCCGCTGCTGATCGATCTGGGCGGAATCGCCAAGGGCTACGCGGTCGACCAGGCCATGCAAGTGATCCCGGAGCAGATCCAGTGCACCATCAATGCCGGTGGCGACCTGCGCATGAATCACTGGCAGGGCCAGCGCGTGGGGATACGGATTCCAGGCAGTGACCAACTGCGTGAACTTCCCATGTGCGCCGCAGCGCTGGCCAGCAGCGTCAGCCTGCAGACCCGCAACGATGTGGTGATCATTGATCCGCGCTGCGGCAGTGCGGTCGAAGACCCGCGCAGCTACAGCGTGTTCGCCAGCACCGCAATGCGCGCCGACGGATTGACCAAGATCGCGGTCCTGGGACAGCGCCGCGGCGACGGCGAGTTGCTGCGCCGCGCCGGCGGGATTGCGCTGATCATCGATGCCGACGGCGAGGTGACCGAGCTCAGCGGCCCGACCGGGGTCCCCGAGCCGCAGGCGCTGGCGGCATGCAGCTGATCCGCCTGCGCCTGCATTTTTCGGTGCGGCGCGCGCTGTATGCCACGCTGGCGCTGAGCTGGTGTACCGGCATCGCCTTTTACGTGCTCAGCCGTTGGGTGCTGGTCGAGGGCGAGTTTGGCCCGCAGAAGCATCCGTGGCAGTTCCCGATACTCAAAGTCCACGGCGCGGCGGCGTTCCTGATGCTGATGGGCATCGGCGCGATGTTCGCTCAGCACGTACCCACCGCCTGGCGCACCCGGCGTTCGCGGCCACTGGGCATCGTGATCATCGCCATGCTCAGCTTCATGGCGCTGTCGGCCTGGTGCCTGTACTACCTGGCCGACGAACACTGGCGCCCGATTTTGGGCACCGTGCACGCCGCGGTGGGCCTGTGCCTGCCGGTCGTGCTGACCATTCACATCGTCGGCGGTCGCCGCCAGCGCCGGGCGCTGGCTCAGGTCCGAAGATCAGCTGTGCCGGGGACGGCGGGTTCTGCGGTGCCGCTCAAGGACCGGCTTCATCATCCGGCGAGCGTTGTTCAGCCGAGATAGCGCAGCTAACCCAGCGGCGCCTGATCGTCACATTCACCGCTCAAGCGGGTGAGTTCGTAGCGACCCGTACCCAGCTCCATGCTGTAGTCGAGCACCGCTTGGGTGCAGCTGTTCCAATACAGCTCGGCACTGCCCGCCGGCTGCAGCTGGGGCCGGTCGTCCGGCGACTGGAAATCGCCACCGACGGTGGTATAGACCGCCAGCTGCGCCCGATCACCAACAATCTGACCCTGCAACACGAAGAAGCGCTGCTGGCCCTGTGCCTGGGTGTACCAGTGAGCCAGAACTTCTCCACGATCCCCCAGCACTTCGATATTCAGGCCCTCGCGCGGCGTCTGCGGGTCGTAGTAGCTCCCGCTCAGGGACTGGACGATGCTCAGACTCATGGCCGGCAGCACCTGCGAACGCAGCAGGCTGAACAGCCCGGGCCCGCGGTAGCTGTAGTCGTCGGCGGTGCTGGCGACGATCAGGTCCAGCTCCGGAAACAGCATCAGAAACTGGCGCCCGGCGCCGTCGGCGTACCACACCGGATGCTCGCGTCCGCGGCTGTCGACCACCCCGGCATACCACCACTGATAGCCATAGCCGTAGGACTCGGCCTGCCCCTGAAACAGCTCGGTGTTTCCGGCGTGGCTGTAGCGGGTGAACATCTGCCTGATCCATTCGCGATCGACGATTCGCCGTCCCGCCACGATGCCGCCATCGAGCAGCATCCGCCCCAGCGGCAGCAGGTCTGCCGGGCGCAGCCACAACCCGGCGGCGCAGCACGCGGCAGCGAAAGCACGTGCCGGTACCAATCCGGCGACAGGGTCATCTGCACAAAGGAATTGTGCGGGTCGGTGAAGCTGGTGCTCCACTCATCCCAGGCCAATCCGGCACGCATGGACAAGATGTCGCGCAGTCGAAGGTTCCGATTGGGATTCAGCTCGGGTGATTGCCAGGCATATTGCGGGAAATAGTCCGATACCGGTCGGTCGATGGAAACCTGGTCACGCCTCACCGCGACGCCGATCAGGGTCGCGCCAACGCTCTTGGTCACCGAATTGAGCAAATGCATCTGGCTGGCGTTGGCACCGCGGAAATAGCGCTCATAGAGCCGCTGATCTCCGCGCTGAACGAGCAGCGACTTGATCGAACCATAGTTGCCCGACTGGATCGAGGCGGTCAGCGCCGCGCTGTCGATCTGGGCCCATGCAGGATGACTGACCAGCAGCAAGCCGGTCAGAGCGATCAGCCTCGCCCACGTGCCCGCAGCCATCTCCATCTCCATTCCGCAACGCTGGCAAGATCATAGGGGCGGGTTCCGCAGCGAAACTGCACCGTGCCCAAACGCGCCGGCGAGCGGGCGCAACGCGCAATGACTGGGCCAATTGAGCCCTGGCGCACGCGCGATCGGCTCGCGGTCAGCCGTGGATCCGGGGCGGGAGATAGCGAAACATCAGGATCAGGCCAATCCCAATGACCGCAACAGAGCTCAGCACCACGGTTGGCCCGAACTGCCACCCGGGCACTCGCGTGGCGACTTCGGCCACCGCTGCCGCGAGCAACCCCACATAGGAACCGACCATCAGGTAGGCGTGGCGCTGACGCCAGCCGGGCAGCCGGCCACGGACACTGATGAATCCGGCGACGATGGTGGACAGGCTGATCAATGCCAGAACGTGAAAGGGGCCGAACTGCCCGAACAGCCGATAGATCATCAGCGCGCTCAGGTTCAGGCTCACCATGCTGAGCAGGTAGGCCCGGCCCAGCCAGCGATGACTGCGGGTACCCTTGCGGGCCAGGATCACGACCGCGCCGATGATGATCGCCGCCAGCCCGCAGAGCAGGTGGAAGGCGCCGAGCGGATGCTGCCTCAGATAGTCGACCATCGATGCCGCCGGGAGCTGCGCACGGGCATTCGTGCCTGGGGTCAGTTCAGCAGCAGGGAGCCAGAGCGACCAGTGACAGGCGTCAATCGAATGGGATGACCCGGCACGGAGGCCCCAGATACGACAATGCCCGGCGTTGCCGGGCATTGCGGTCCGCGTAAATCGCGAGTTCTGCGATTACTTGCCGCCGAAGCGCTTGCGGAACTTGTCGATACGCCCACCGACGTCGGCCACCTTGACCTTGCCGGTGTAGAACGGATGCGACTTGCTGGACACGTCGATCTTGATCAACGGATATTCTTTGCCGTCGGTCCAGGCGATCTTCTCGCTGCTGGTCTTGGTGGAGCGGGTCAGCAGCATGAAATCACTGGTCACGTCCTGGAACACGACGTCGTGGTAATCGGGATGGATGTCGGGTTTCATGACACACCGTTCGAGAGCTAGACAGAGCCGACTATGATAATCCGATTCTAGCCCGTTGAACAAGACCCCGTGAACCGATCAGGGTGCCGGGCCGATCATCAGCCGATCCCGCCCAGGCGCCGCGCCACCAGCCAGCAACTCCATCCCACCGTGGTCAACCCCAGGGAGGTCAGCGCCAGCCCGAGGAAGGATGCGCTCACTGTCGGGGCCAGTCCGCCGGCAATGGCCGCCTGAATGCTCAGCGAGATGAACATCTGCACCGACGAATTGCCGCCCCGGCGCGCGGGAAACAGATCGAGCATCATCAGCGACAGCATCGGAAAGGCGGTGGCGGTACCGAAGGCAATCAGGGTGATCGGCAGCACTGCCCAGGGCCACACCGGCTGGTTCACCCAAAGCGCCTGCAGCACGTTGATGGCCCCACCCAGCACCATCACCAGATAGGCCAGACGGATCCCGCGGGCGGCACTCCATCGCCCGGCCATCCGCCCGGCGGCAAAGGCCCCCACCACCATCCCCGCAATGGTCGGCACGAAAAAGGCGGCAAACTGCTGCTCGTTCATCCCCAGATGCTTGAGCACGAACACCGGCGCCGAACTGATATAGAGAAAGACCGCCGAGAAATTGAAGCCGGCGCTCATCGCCAACCAGCGGAAACGCGGCTCGCGCACGATTTCCGCGTAGCCGCGCGCCAGTCCGCGCAGCGACCAGGGATGCCGATGCGAGGGCGGACAGGTTTCCGGCAACAGCGCCGCCGCACCGCCAATCAACACCAGCGCGAACAGGGTGAGAAACCAGAATGACGACTCCCAGCCGTACACCAGCAGATAGCCGCCAATGATCGGCGCCAGCGCGGGTGCGATCCCGAACAGCATGTGAATCAGGCTCATCGCTCGCTGTGCGTCGGCGCCCTGAAAGCAGTCGCGAACGATGGCGCGCCCGACGATGCTGCCGGCGCCAGCGCTGAGCCCCTGCAGGAAACGGAAGACCAACAGACTCTCCAGACTCTCAGACAGCGCGCAGCCGATCGAAGCCAGCAGGAATACGCCGAGACTGGCCAGGATCACCGGGCGACGCCCCAGCGCATCGGACACCCCGCCGTGAAACAGACTCATCACCGCGTAGGCCACCAGATAGACGCTCAAGGTCTGCTGCATCTGCCAGGGATTGGCCTTGAGCGCCGCCTGCATCGCCGGAAAGGCCGGGAAGAAGGTGTCGATGGAGAAGGGCCCGATCATGCTGAAGCCGGCCAGCATCAGCAGCAGCACTCGCCGCCGTCGCGGGCTGAGGTCGATCTGGACTTCGCCCAGCGGCGCGCGTGACTCGGCCCCTTCCAGCGGCGTGGCCTGCGGCGCTTTGCCCAGTTCGGTCCCGCTATCGTGCTTCATGGCTCCCATTCATCCAGCCCCGAAGCTCCGGGGATCCCCTGTAATCTCAATAACAATGCCCTTGCCGCTCGTTGACGAGCGCCGCTCGCAATCTGGCCAAGGAGTCAGGCGACCTTCGTGCCCGCGACTTCGAGGGTACCGAACTCAGCTGCTTCGGGTACCACCCACGGTCAGCCGGTCCACTTTCAGGGTAGGCTGACCCACGCCGACCGGCACGCTCTGCCCTTCCTTGCCGCAGACGCCGACACCATCATCGAGCGACAGATCGTTGCCAACCATGCTTACCCGATTGAGCACCTCCGGGCCGTGTCCGATCAGCGTCGCACCCTTGACCGGCGCAGTGATCTTGCCGTCCTCGATCAGGTAGGCCTCGCTGGCGCTGAACACGAACTGACCTGAGGTGATGTCGACCTGCCCACCGCCGAAGTTGACCGCATACAGACCGCGCTTGACCGAGCGCAGGATCTCCTCCGGATGGTGTGGCCCCGGGCGCATGTAGGTGTTGGTCATTCTCGGCATCGGCAGGTGGGCAAAGGACTCGCGGCGGCCGTTGCCGGTTGCTGCGGCACCCATCAGCCGGGCATTGAGTGAGTCCTGCATGAAACCCTTGAGGATGCCGTTCTCGATCAACGTGGTGCACTGGGTCAGATTGCCTTCGTCGTCGACGCTGAGCGACCCGCGACGGTTGCTCAGGGTCCCGTCGTCGACCACAGTACACAGCTCGCTGGCGACCTTCTCGCCGACCCGTCCGGCGAAGGCGCTGGTGCCCTTGCGGATGAAATCCCCTTCCAGCCCATGACCCACGGCTTCATGCAGCAGGACGCCGGGCCAACCGGGACCCAGCACTACCGTCATCGAACCCGCCGGTGCATCGATCGCCTCCAGGTTTACCAGCGCCTGCCTGGCTGCCTCACGGGCATGCCAGTGCGCACGATCGTCCTGCAAATAGTCGGCGAAACTCATTCGCCCACCGCCGCCGGAGAAGCCCTGCTCGCGGCGACCGTTCTGCTCGGCAATGACCTGCACGCGGATCTGGATCAGTGGCCGTATGTCGCCCGCCAGGGTGCCATCCGATCGCGCCACCAGGATCGACTCGTGGTGCGCGGACATGCTGACCATCACCTGGGTGACTCGGGGATCCAGGCTGCGGGCGTAGCGATCCAGCTCGCGCAACAGCGCCACCTTTTGCGCCGAGTCCATCCCTTCGATCGGGTCTGCGCTGGTGTAAAGCGGCGCCGGTGCGGGACTGCTCCAGGCAGCCAGCCTACCCTGCTGCCCGCTTCTGGCGATCGCCCGAGCATTGCGTGAGGCCGCTTCCAGCGCCGGGAGATTGAGCTCGTCGGAATAGGCCAGCGCCGCCTTTTCACCGGCCAGGGCCCGCACGCCTACGCCCTGCTCGATGCTGTGGCTACCGTCGCGAACGATGCCATCCTCCAGCGACCAGCTCTCGTGCCGCGCACTCTGGAAATACAGATCACCGGCATCAATGCCGGGCCCCATCAGGGCACCGAAAAGGCGCTCCAGCGAACCTTGGTCGAGTCCGCTTGGGGTCAGCAAATTGGCCTGCGCCTGGCTCAACAGATTGGTCAACGAACTACTCCTGATGTGTCAATGCGACCGGGCGGCGGACGCTGCGAACCCGGCAGTTTATCCCTAACCGGATCTGCATCTCCATGGCTGCGGGATCCGTCCGATCCCCGCGTCGCCGCTAGCCATCGCCAGAAACGGCCTCGGATTGACGGTCGTCGCGCACCACTTTGGGGTTCTCCCAGCTGCCCATCACGCTGTAGCGATAGCGATTGGCGCCGTCGATGTTGCGTCCGACCACACCCTGGACCAGAAGGCCGGCGGCGGCGCCCACCGGTCCGCCGGCGATCGCACCGACCACTGGAATCGCACCGCCGACGCGGGGCGCGACCAGGATCTCCTGATCATAGTCGCGAACCGCCAGACCGGTGCGGCCGATGATCTCGATATCTGCGGCCGGACCCTTGAGCTTCAAGTTCTGGGTCCAGGCATTGCCCTCGGACAGCTGAAAAACGCCGTTGATTTCGTTGAAGCTCAGTCCGGTCGAGAACACGTCGCTGAAGTCCAGCGACAGGCGACGCGGCAGATCCCGAATCGAGAACAGGCCGAATACCCTTCCGGCACCGGGCTGCACGTCGACCAGACGGCCGGCACCCACGCTCACGTCCAGGGAACCCTCCAGCCGCTCCAAACCGAAATCGACCGGCGAGCCAGCCCAGCGCGCGTCGATCGACGCCAGCGTCTGACCACCTTCCACCGGCGCACTGAATCCCAGCGCAGCGAGCATCTTGCCCATGTCCTCGGCGGTGAAGCGCAGCTTGAACTCGGAGCTGGAAAGACCCTCGGGATCGACCTTCCAGATCCCGCTACCGACCAGGTCCAGATGCTCCGAACGCGCCTGCAGCTGATCGAACCGCAGCCCCTTCGGGGTTGCGAATGCCTCCACCCGGACCTCGCCCAGGCGTGCCTCGCCCATCGCAAAATCATCGATCAGCAGATGCACTGCCGGCAGCCAGCGCGGATTGACGCTGGCCGCACTGGGTCCGTCACCGGACCCTGCCGGCAGATGCATCCGGCTGAAATTGGCGACCAGCGCCAATCCGTCGCGCTCCTGATCCAGATCGATGGTTCCGGCCAGTTGCTCACCCTCAACTTCGGCCTTCCAGCCCCGCTCGGTCTGTCCCAGGCGAATCCGTTCGACCGGCACGAAGCCGCCCATCAGCGCCAGCTGCTCTGCCTCCAGATCGAGCCCGTTGAAGTCGACGTCACTCACCCCCACCGCGACCAGCTGACCGATCCATCCGGCCCAGCCGCCGATGTCGATTACTGCTGCGCGCCCATCGACGACCAGCCCGGGACTTTGCGGCAGCACCGCTTCAGCGCCGCCAAAACGCAGGTTTGCCGCAAAGGGCGCGTCAGGCGCAGCCAGCTGCGCGGTCAGCCGTACCTCGTCCCCCAAGTGCAGAGAGAAGTTCGGCGGCGCATCGCTGAACAAGGCGGTCAGTGACAGCGCGCGCTCCCGCTCCGGGGCCTTGCGCAATGGCGCGGGCAGATCGATCTCGGTCCCACGCAGGTCGCTGTGATAGCGCAGATGAGTACCCAGTGCGTCGGTGTGGAGCTCACCGCGCCACTGACTGCGTCCGTGGAACTGGCTGACGATGGGCAGCAGCGGGGGATAGTCGCCAAACATCGCCTGGGTCTCCAGTTCACCGCTCATCGAGGCGCTGAACGCCCGCTCCGGGTCGCCGGTAAAGGGCCCCATCGCCAGGCCCAGCTGTGCGCGATCCTCGCCGACCAATACGTTCAGCGCAGGCGCATCGAAGCCATTGAGGGTAAATTGCGCCGGCCCGCGCACGTCCTGCAGCCGCACCGTCCATTTGGCGTCGCGGAAGTCGACCCCGTCCAGATCCAGCTGACCGTCCAGTTGCGCGCCCCGTTCCCCTGACTTGAGCGGAATCTGCAGCCGCGCGCTGCCTTTCACCGCGCCGCTGGCCTCCATCCCGATCAGCAGGCTGCCGTGCGAATGCTGCAGTGGGGACTTCTTGAGAAACCCGAGCAGATCCCCGGCGTCGCCGCCACCGGCAATTTGCAACTGCAACAGCGGGTCACGGAAGCTGGGGATTTCTCCGCTGGCGCTCGCCGCAACGCCCTCGACGGTGCCCCGAGCCTGATCGACGATCAGCCGGCGATTGACGATGCGCGCCTTGGCCGACAGCTGTTTGGCCGTGGGCCACTCCGGGTGATAGTCCAGGTCGATCCCCTCGCCGGCCATATCCAGCTCGAAACGACCCTGCTTGCCCTTGAACGGCCAGCGCTTGGGCGGACCGCGATAGAACATCTCGGCACTCTTGAGTTGGCCGTTGTCCAACGCCTGCTCCAGCCAGCGAATGGCTGCCGGGCTCATCTTGGTCGCCACCCAGAACTGGCGTGATGGCGCAATCGGCCCTTCGGCGAAAGCTTCCATCTGCAGAATCGGCCGGCCCCCTTTGGGAAAGGCCACGGTACCTCGCGCTCGCCCGGTGACGCCGGCGTAGTGCACTTGGGCCCGTTCGAACTGCAGCTCCCAGCCGGACTCCTCACGGACCGCCGAAAGCGCGTAGCTCAGGTCGTTGATCGGGATCAGGTCTGGCCACGCTTCGCGCCACTGCACCTCGATTTCGGCGGGCAGACTGGTTGCCCAGACACCCTGAGCGTCGGCACTCAGCTGCAGCGCCAATCCATCCGCCCCGGGCCAGCGATTGGGATCAGAGTTGTAGCCTACCGCGCCCAGCTGAGCCTCCAGCCACCAATCCCCACTCGCCGGGCGGTGCCAGTGAAGGGACTGGATGATGCCTCGCGGATCCATTGTGTAGAGCGCGCTGCGTGCCTTTTCCGGGACCCGGTCGATCACCGTGAGCAGATCGGCAATCGGTGCCAGATCCACCTGCTGCAGATGGATGTCGGCGCTGCCGGCGCTGCGCTCCCAGCTTGCCGACGCCAGCAGTTGAGCCTCCTGCTGTTCGGTCTGCCACCAGATAGCGGCGTTCGCCGAGGCCCTTGCGCCGCCGTCGAACTGCAGCTGCAGTTCCCCATCGGCGAAGGCCGCCAGTGCGTCCACCGCACCAACGTTCTCCAGGGTCAGCGGTGCGCCGCCGCCGATTGCGACGCCGGCCAGCTCGAAAGCGCCATCAACGCGCTGCGGCAAACCCCCTGCCCAGTCCAGCCAAAGCTCGCCGCTCAGCTCGCCACTTCGTGGTTCCACCGCGCTGCCGGCGAAGGCGGCCTGCCACGCGCGCAGATCCAGATCCTCAACCGCCAGGTAGGCGCTCCCTCCCTGCAGGTCAGGCTGCGGATGAACAATCAGGTGCAGGAAGCCCGACCCTTCATCACCGAGCTTGGCCCCAAGCTGCAGCTGACCGTCTCGCCGCGCAAGCAGCAAATCCCCTGGCGGCGGCCGCAGCTGCACCCCCAGCTCCGGCGCGCGCACCGTCAGGCTGACCTGACGCAGGCGAACTCCACCCAGTCGATCCAGCAGAACCAGTCGGCGCTGTTGCGCATTCTCCGCCGCCGGCGGCAGGGGCAGACCGGAGACGGTCCAGTGG
>JAGRJL010000572.1 GCA_020442775.1 Lysobacterales bacterium
CAGCTTTCCGTTGAGCCTGTCGGGACTGGACAGTCTGCGCGTGAGCCTGTGGCAGGCCGAAGCGCGGTCGGAGCAGCGCACCCTGCAAACCCGCCGCGCCGCGCCGCCGCGCACGCCGCACTCGCTGCGCGACCGGCTGTTCTTGTACAAGGACCGCAGCGTGGGCTTGAGCATGCGCGGCGAAGGTCGCTTTGGCATCGGTAGCTCGGAGCACTGGCAGGTCTTCGGCGTGGATCTGCGCCGCAGCGACATCAGCGAACTGCGCGATGCCACCGAGACCAACTTGGACAGCGGCGCCGTGAGCAACGTGCTGATCGGGGAGAGCTTCCCGCTGCGCGACTTCCCGCTGACCCGCAGCGACCAGATCGGCATCTATTGGCAGGATGAGATCCGGTTCGGCAACGGCGAGCTGACGCTGATTCCCGGTATCCGTCACGACCGCGTGCAAATCGATGCGCGGCCCGATCAGCTATTCATCGACGACAACCCCGACTTCTCGGCCACCGACCTGCAGGCGGCGCGCACCACCGCCAAGCTCGGACTGCGCTGGGCACTGTCGTCACATTGGCAGCTCTACAGTCAGTATGCCCAGGGCTTCCGCGCGCCGCCGGCAGCCGATCTCAATGTCGGCTTCACCATCCCTGCCTTCAACTATGTCGCCCTGCCCAATCCGGACTTGCGCCCCGAGCGCAGTCAGGGGCTGGAGCTGGGACTGCGCTGGTTGGGCGCCGCGGGCAGCGCGGAGCTGGTGGTGTTTCACAACCGTTACCGGGACTTGATCGAATCGCGGGTCAATCTGGGCCGTGACCCCGACAGCGGCGCGCTGGTCTTTCAGTCCATCAACCGCGCCGAAGCCACTATCGAGGGCGTGGAACTGCGCGGCGAGTTCGCCCTGCCCCATCCGGACTACTCACTGATCGGCTCGCTGGCTTGGGCCCGCGGTCAGGACGACGCGCGATCGCAGCCGCTGAACAGCGTCGAACCGGCTCGACTGGTTCTTGGCCTGGTCTACGAGCCCATCGACGGCCGCCAGCGTGTCGAGCTGAGCGCAACTGCGGTCGCCGCCAAACGGCGGATCGACCAGTCCGCCGGCGATCTCTTCAGCGCACCGGGCTACGTCGTCATCGATGCCTATTGGCGGATGGCGCTGAGCCCGCGCGTGGAGATCAACCTGGGCCTGTTCAATCTGACCAACCAGCGCTACTGGCCCTGGTCCAGTGTCGCCGGCCTGGAAGCGGACTCCCCCGAGCTTGACCTTTACACGGCGCCGGGCCGCAGTCTCGGTGCGTCCGTGCAGTACCGCTGGTAGCCACAAACCTCTGCCCACCCTGGCCCGGACCCCTCAAACCAAGGCAAAATGCGTCAGCATCTTGTTGGAGGGATCGCGTTGCTTGGGCAAACCGAAACGCTGTGGCCGGCGTCGCCGGTGGACGATGGCGACCAGCAGCACTTTTGCAGCACCTGCGTCTTTGGCAACTTGTGCATGCCCAACGGATATAGCAAGGACGCGCTGCGCGAGTTGCATTGTCTGGTCGAGCATGTCGGCCCATTCCGCGCCGGAACCGAGATCTTCCGCAGCGGCGGCGAGTTCACCGCGGTCTATTCGGTGCGCGCCGGGGTGGTCAAGACGGTGGTCCGCGATGATCGCGGCCGCGAGCAGATCCTCGGCTTTCATACCCCGGGTGAACTGGTCGGACTGAACGCCGTCTATGGCGACCGCTACCCCTGCAATGCGGTCGCCGTCGACACGGTGATGGTTTGCCGTTTCTCCTTTCCGGCCATCGCCACCCTGTCGGCGAAGATCCCCGACCTGCAGCACACCCTGTTCAAGCTGATGGCCAAGGACATCCGCACCGCGCAAATGGGCAAGGGCGACTTCAGCGCCGAGGAGCGATTTGCGGCATTCCTGGTCAACTGGTGCGAGCGACTGGCCGAGCGCGGCTATTCAGACCGCCGGATCTCGTTGCCAATGCCCCGCGGCGACATCGCCAATCACCTCAACCTGGCCCCGGAGACGGTGAGCAGAGTGATCCGACGTTTGATCGATGAGGGTGTGCTGGCGGTGGACCGACGCGATGTGGAGGTGCTCAACAAGAGCGCTCTGCGCAGCTACGCCGCATCCTTGCTGCAGCG
>JAGRJL010000573.1 GCA_020442775.1 Lysobacterales bacterium
AGAGGCGCAGTCGCGGGAGGAGTAGCCAATCGGGAAATGGCCCAGGGAGCAGGCCCAGAACAGCAGCCAGGAGGCTGTGGTGTGCGCGGTCAACTGCGCCGCTGAGTGACTTCAGATCCCGGCATCCGCGCCGATAGCTGCGCGATGTAGCCAGAGTCATGCGAAAAATCGCCATCGACTGGTTGATTCAAACGCACAGCGCAACTCCGAGATGACGATGGGATCACTTGCTTCGGCCTCGTCTGGACCGACCCACAGCCGACTGTTGTCTCCGTATGGCTCCCAAATGACGAAGCGCACCCCCTGGAAATTGAACCGTACGTGGACTTCGTCGGCTGAAGACCAGCGGCGCGTTTGAGTGACCGCGGTGCCCGGCACTCGTGCAACGAAACCTGCGATTGCTCTGGACGAAAAAAATGCATTTGAGATCTCAAATCCCGAGAAAACACCGCATTCATTGAGTTGCCTGGATGTTTTCACGAGTTCGGCCGCCGCAGCACCGGATCAATCGCGATAAAACGCCAGCCTGGCAGACGCCGCTCGACCGCGGCCTGCGCGCGGACTTGCGCCTGATCCCAGTCTCCCAGCCTGGCCAGCGCTCGGGCCTCGGACAACGGATGTTCCTCTCCTGAGTTCGCCAGCTGCTGGAGGTGGTGAAGCCAGGCCTTGAGGAAAGGCTGCAGCGCCGGCGCGTCCTCGACCGGAACCTGGTCGGCGGGCGGCCAGCCGATCTGAGCTGCCGCCTGCTGCGCCAGCTCCAGCCGACCGCTGAGCCGCGCCGCGTCGAGGACGCACCACCAGTGAGCCTTGACCTGCGGATGCTGCCCTGCGGCCAGCGCGCAGTACTCTGCGGCCTCGGCGTACTGCCGCAAATACAGGTAGTACTGCCCCAGGTCGTGCTTGAGCACTGCGTTGTAGGGGTCGATGTCCAGCGCGCGGTGCATGCTGCGCAGCGCCGTCTCACCATTTCCTTCAAGCATCTGCAGGGCGCCCAGCGCCTGCCAGAGTTCCGATCGCGGAGCTGGCAGGGTCAGCGCCAATTCCACCCAGCGGCGCGCGTCAGCCAGATCACCATCGACCAGCAGCGCCAGCCAGGCAAGCAAATTCAATGATCTGCCCTCCTTCGGATCGACCTCCAGCGCAGCCAATGCGGCCTGGCGAGCCTGATCGAAGCGGTCGCGCTCACCGGTCATGCCGAGTTGAAACAGGGTGTGCGCGCGCAGACCCAGCAGGGCCGGATGAGTGGGCGCCGCGCTCAGCCCGGCATCCACCCGCGCCAGTATTTCGCTGGGGTCGCTCTCTGCCAATTCGCTCATCAGCAGCGCCTGCAAATAGCCATCGCGCGCCTGGTCGTTGGGCCAGACCGGTAGCGCAGGCTGCGGGGCATCCGGAAGCGCCAGCAGTGCATGCAGCGCCGGCAGCCAGTCGGGAATCCGGGTTGCGCGCAAGTCTGCTTCGCTGAGCCGCTGCCGCCAGAGCGGTGCGCCGGCCGTGTCCAGCAGGCGCAGCTGCCACTCTCCGGAGTCGCTGCGGGCAAGGTCCAGCTGAAAATCAGCACCGAGACTCTCGCCAAGCTGACCCGGATCCAGTCCCTGCGCGATCAGAGCACGAATCGATGCCGCCTCGACCAGCTGCAGGCTGAGCGGCGCTGCCTGGGCCAACTCTTCGCGCAAGTACAGCCGCAGCGGGTCGGCCTCATCGGCGCTGGCGTCGAGTCCGGCACCCGGCAGCACGGCAAGCTTTTGCGGACTGGCCGAATGGCTGGGTTGCAACTGCCACCAGCCCATCACCAACAACAAGGCAGCCGATGCGGCGGCCAGCCACGGCCATCGTTGCGCCTGGGCGGGAACGGGTTTGGATGCCGCCTGCTCAACCTCGGCGATAAAGCGATAGCCGCGCCGCGGCAGCGTCTGCACGTAGCTCGGGCAGCTGGAATCATCGCCCAGCGCCTTGCGAATCTGCCGAATGCAGGTGTGCAGGCTTTGATCGAAGCTGACCACCCGGTCACTCCACAGCGCCTCCTGCAGCTGCTGATGGCTGACCAGCTCGCC
>JAGRJL010000574.1 GCA_020442775.1 Lysobacterales bacterium
TGATGGAGCAGGTGCTGGACGTGCCCTCGCAGGAGGTGATCACGCGCGACAACGCGGTGGTCAAGGTCGACGGCGTGGTCTTTTTCCAGGTGCTCGACGCCCCCAAGGCGGCCTATCAGGTGTCGGTGCTGGAACGAGCGGTGCTGAATCTGGTGATGACCAACATCCGTACCGTGCTTGGCTCCATGGATCTGGACGAAAGCCTGTCCAAGCGTGACGAAATCAACGCGCGGCTGCTCAGCGTGGTCGATGAAGCGACCCATCCCTGGGGAATCAAGGTCAACCGGATCGAGATCAAGGACATTACCCCGCCGCGCGACCTGGTCGATGCGATGGCACGCCAGATGAAGGCCGAGCGCGAGAAGCGCGCCACCATCCTCGAGGCAGAGGGCGCTCGTCAGGGCGAAATCCTGCGCGCCGACGGCGAGAAGCAAGCCGCGATCCTGGAGGCGGAAGGCAAGAAGGAAGCGGCCTTCCGCGAAGCCGAGGCGCGCGAACGGCTGGCCGAGGCCGAAGCCAAGGCGACCATGATGGTGTCGCAGGCGATTGCCAAGGGTGATCTGCAGGCAATCAATTACTTTGTTGCCGACAAGTACATCCATGCGATCAAGGCGATCGCCTCCAGCCCCAATCAGAAGTTGCTGATGCTGCCGGTAGAGGCCACCGGGGTGCTCGGCAGTCTGGCTGGCGTGGCCGAACTGGCCAAGGAAGCGCTGACCAAGCAGCGCAGCAGCGGGGAGGGCTGAGCGTGTTCGACCTGACCGTCTGGCAATGGTGGCTGGCCGCCGGATTTCTGCTGCTGATCGCCGAGATCTTCGCGCCGGGCGTGTTCATGATCTGGTTTGGCGTCGCCGCGGTGATTCTGGGGCTCATCACCTGGCTGATCCCGGCGCTACCCTGGGCGCTGCAGGCGGTCCTGTTTGCCTCGCTGTCGGTCGCCTTTGTTCTGTACTACCGGCATCTCAAGGCCAAATACAACACCGAGGGCAGTGATCAGCCGCTGCTCAACAAGCCGTTGGCGCAGATGATCGGGCAGGTCCATGCGCTGCACACCGCGATCGAGAACGGCCGCGGCAAGATCAAGATCGGTGACTCGCTGTGGTCGGTGCGCGGGCCGGATATGCCGGCCGGCGAGAGGGTCAGGATTCTGGCGGTCCAGGACCTGGTGCTGGAAGTGGAGGCGGCCGGCTAGCCAGCCGAGGACTGCGCGAACTTCAGCGCTTGCCGAAGAGCAGCAGCATCAGCCCGACCGCGGCGGCCGCGGCGCCGCCAATCAGATATTGCATGGTGGCGTCGCTGTAGCGGCCGGTGAGCCCCTCCACCAGCTGCTCGCTGAGGCTTTCGGTGGATTGATATCCGAAGTAGAGCAGTACGCCGCCCAGCACCAGCAACACCAGTCCAATCGCCTTGGTTGTGCCCATCAGCCCTCCTTTCAGATCTCGGCACGCGCCAGCGACTCACACGCTGAGCGGAGATCACAGTGTAGGGTAGTTGCGCAGGCGGTGCCGCTTTTCCGCCCACCGGAAGACGCCAGCGGCGGACAAGAAAACGGCGCCGCATGGGGTCAAGGCGGCGCCGGGAAAAGGGTCTGTCCTGAACTCAGCTCTTCAGTGCCCAGCCTGCACACCATCCCTTGGGCTCGACTGCAAATCCGGGGAACAGGGTGCAGGCGCCGGTATCGGCGTTGAAGAACGAGCAGTTCGCGCAGCTGCTGCCCGCCTTGAAGGCTGGACTGCTGGTCGCGCTGGCGTCTTCCACATACTGCAGCGCCTTCGCCTGCGGATTGTCCAGAGGCAGCATGGGCAGCGCTGCGTGGGCCTTCTGGCCAAGCATCTCGCCGATCAGCGGCAGGCTGCTGACAGCGACGGCAGAACGGATCAGGAAGTGGCGTCGATTGCTGGTGGACATGGAGGACTCCTTGATAGCTGGCCTCTATCGTAGCCAAGGACGCGTTAAGGCCGAATGATGCAGGTCAAGGCGCGGTCAATTGCGGCCGATTCGGTCGGGATTTCGCGCTGCCGCAGGTTCAGCCGGCGGGCAGGGATCGCAAGCCGATCCGCGATACACTGCGCGCCCTGCGTGCGCCAGCGCTCTTGTTCCAGCTTTCACTGGCGTTCGGCTAGCGTGTCACCTGCCCCCAGTCGGCCACGTGCGGCTCCTGGCACCACAGTTCGAGATGGATCGATGTCTGCAGTAAGTCTGGACACCCGGTTGCCCGCGTCGCGGGCCGACCCCGCTGCGGTGGGGCGATGGCTGCTGTTCTGCTGCGCCGTGCTGCTGGCGCTGGTGATGCTCGGTGGCGCAACGCGGCTGACCGAGTCGGGCTTGTCGATAGTCGAATGGAAGCCGGTAACCGGTGTGCTGCCGCCGATCGGCGAGCAGGCCTGGTCCGCCGAGTTCGATCGCTACCGGGAGAGTCCGCAGTACGCCAAGGTCAATCGCGGCATGAGCCTGAGCGAGTTCAAGCTGATTTTCTGGTTCGAATACGCTCATCGGCTGCTGGCGCGCTCGCTGGGGCTGGTGTTCGGCCTGCCGCTGCTGTGGTTCTGGCTGCGCGGCCGGCTGCCGCAAGGCACCGGCTGGCCGCTGCTGGGGATCCTTGCCCTGGGTGCGGCGCAGGGCTACATGGGCTGGTACATGGTCAAGAGTGGCCTGGTCGACATCCCGCGGGTAAGCCACTATCGGCTGGCCGCACACCTGAGTCTGGCCCTGTTGATCTACGCCTGCATGTTCGCGCTGGCGCTGAGACTGTGCTGGCCGAGGCTGGGCAGTACGGCCGTGTACAGCGGCCATCGTCGGCTTTACCGGATCCTTCTCGGAGTGCTGGTGGTCACCATCGTGTTCGGGGCTTTCGTCGCCGGATTGCGCGCGGGGCTGATCTACAACACCTTTCCGCTGATGGCTGGCGAGCTGATCCCGGCGCAGCTGCTGGCGTTGAGCCCGGGCTGGCTCAACTGGCTGGAGAATCCGGTGACCATCCAGTTCACCCATCGCTGGCTGGCGCTGAGTGTCCTCGCGCTGGTGCTGTGGTTGGGGTGGAGCCTGCGCCGCGCCGAACTCGGTGCTGCGCAACGGGGTGCCCTGCGCGCACTGCTGGCGATGACCCTGATTCAGCTCAGCCTGGGAATCAGCACTCTGCTGCTGAAGGTGCCGGTATGGCTGGGCACTCTGCATCAGGGTGGTGCAGTGCTGCTGCTCAGCGCGGTGCTGTTGCTCGGTCACTGTTTGCGACCGCAGAGCCCCTGGGTGCGCTGACCGGCCGGCTTCGCCGCCCGCCCCGGATGTGAGTTCTGGCGCTTGCGGCGAACGAATGATTCGGACCAGACTCCGGCCTCCTTGCAGCAGACGGAGAGCTCGATGAGGCGCTGGATAGCAGGATCGGTGCTGGCTTTGCTCAGTGCCTGGGTGGTCGCCGAGCCCGCTTACTACCGTGATCCGGCGATCCATCAGGACACCGTGGTGTTCAGCGCCGAAGGGGACCTGTGGCGAGTCTCCGTTGACGGCGGCAGCGCGCAGCGCTTGACCACTGATCCGGGCCAGGAGACCCAGCCGCAGATCTCGCCGGATGGCAAGCAGATCGCCTTTGTCGCCAGCTATCACGGGGTACCCGAGGTTTATCTGATGCCGATGGCCGGCGGGATTCCGCGGCAGCTCAGCTTCGATGCCAGCCGAGTCATGCTCAGTCCCTTCGCGCCGACTGGCGAGGTGGTTTACGCCAGCGGAGCCCTGATCGGTCCGGCCGGCACCCTCGGGTTGCGGATGGTCGATCCGCGCAGCGGCCGCAGCCGCAATTTGCCGCTGGCCGAAGCCAATCAGGCCGGCTTCGACGAACAGGGACAGCGGCTGTGGTTCACCCGCTTCGGGCTGCAGGTCAGCACCGACAACGCGCTTGACTACCGTGGCGGCGCGATGGCCCGGCTGTACCAGTTCGATCTGGGCAGCGATCGCGAAGCGCAGCCGGTAGCGGCCGACTGGTCAGCCAATCTGATCCGACCGATGGTGTGGCAGGGCAGGATCTATCTGATCGCCGATGCCGATGGTCGGCCCAACCTGTGGAGCATGCTGCCGGACGGCAGCGATCGCCGCGCCCTGACCCAACATCGCGACTTCAGCGTGAGCAGCGCCTCGCTGCACGACGGTCGGATCGTCTATCAGCACGGCGCCGACCTGCGCCTGTACGACATCGCCCAGGGCAACGATCGGCTGCTTTCGATCTCGCTGGCGTCGGATTTCGCCCAGCGCCAACCTCGCTTCATCAAGAACCCGCTCAAGTTCGCCGAATCGCTCTACCCCGATCCCCGCGGTAGCCAGGTGGCGCTGACCGCTCGCGGTCAGGTACTGCTGGCCTCGGTGGGTCCCAGGCGCCGGGTGGAGCTGGCGATTCCGGGCGGTGCCCGCGCACGCGAGGCGGTGCTGATCGGCGACGGCAAGCGCACCGCGCTGATCCTCGATCACGATGGCAAATCCGAGCTGTGGTCCTTTCCCAGCGACGGCAGCGGGCCTGGCGAGCGCCTGGTGGGTGATGCCGGAACCCACCTGTGGCGGCTGTTTCCGTCTCCCGACGGTCGTTGGCTGGCCTATGCAGACAAACTCGCGCAGCTTTGGCTGCTGGACCTCAATGGCGGCAATCCGCGGATGCTTGAGCGCGGGGCCTTTGGTGGCGACGACGGCTACGCCGCGGTGGTCTGGTCGGCTGACAATCGCTATCTGGCGCTGGCACGCCCGGATAGCGCGATGCAGCGCAATCAGATCGTGCTGGTAGAGGTCGCCAGCGGCCGCAGAGCGGTATTGACCAGCGATCGCTACGAGTCCTTTGCGCCCGGATTCAGCGCCGATGGTCAATGGCTCTATTTCCTCTCCAATCGACAGCTGACGCCTACCCCGAGCTCTCCCTGGGGTGACCGCAACACCGGCGCCTTCTTCGACAAGCGCGCTCAGCTCTATGCGCTGGCGCTGCAGCCGGGCTTGCGCTTCCCGTTTGCGCCCAATGACGAACTGGCGCCAGCGCCAGCGAAGAAGGCGGAGAAGGATGAGCCCAAGCCAGCGGCCCCGCTGCCCGCAGTGGCATTCGACGGTCTTGCGCAGCGCCTCTACCAGGCGCCGCTACCGGCGGGTAACTACAGCGCGCTGGCGGTGGCCAAAGAGCGGTTGTACCTGCTCGAACTGGCCAGCGTAAACGACCAGAAGGGCAAGCTGATCCAGTTCGCAATCACATCCGACAATCCCAGGCCGGAGACCTTCGCCGAAGACTTGTCGGCCTTTGCGCTAAGCGCCGACCGCAGCAAGCTGATGCTGGTCAAGGCGCCGGCCGATCCGAATATCGGCCTGACCGACGTGTATGTGGTCGAGGCGGCTGCCAAGCCGCCTGAAAAACTGCCGGAGTTCCAGCTGCGTCTGGCCGGCTGGTCATTGGAAGTGAGTCCGCCCGCAGAATGGCGGCAGATGTATGCCGACGCCTGGCGCATGCATGCGCAGTTTTCCTTCGACCCGAGCATGCGCGGTCAGGACTGGACTGCGGTTTACCACAAGTACGCGGCGCTGCTGCCGCGTCTGGCCGACCGCGCCGACCTCGATGATCTGCTGGCGCAAATGAGCGCCGAGCACGGCATCCTGCATTCTCAGGTGCGCGGCTCGGACCTGCGCAGCGACCCCAATCTGCCAGCCATTGGCACCCTGGGGGCTCGCTACGTGCAGACCGATCAGGGGCTTGAGCTGGCGCGCATCTTCCGCTCTGACCCGGAATTGCCGGCCGCCGCAGGACCGCTGCGTCAGCCCGGCGTGGATGCCGAAGAAGGCGATCGGTTGATCAGCGTAGACGGCAGACCGGTCGCCAACCAGGGCGATCTGGCGGCCGCGTTGCGCGAGCGGGTGGGGCAGCAGGTATTGCTGGTGCTGCAGCGCGGTGAGCGCAGCCCTCATCGGACCGTGGTGATCCCGATCAGTCCGGATGCCGACGCGCTGTTGCGCTACGGCGATTGGGTGGAAGGTCGGAGGCTGGCGGTGGAGCAGGCCGGTGACGGTCGGCTGGGCTATCTGCATCTGCGCGCGATGGGCGCAGCCGACATGGCCAACTTCGTGCGCGAGTTCTACGCGCAATACGATCGCGAAGGCCTGATCATCGACGTCCGTCGCAATCGCGGCGGCAACATCGACAGCTGGATCATCGACAAGCTGCTGCGTCGTACCTGGGCCTTCTGGCAGCAACCCGGTTTCAATAACCGTAACTGGAACATGCAGCAGAGCTTCCGCGGACATCTGGTGGTGCTGGCCGACCAGTACACCTATTCCGATGGGGAGACCTTTGCCGCCGGGGTCAAGGCGCTGGGGCTGGGGCCGGTGATCGGCATGCGCACCGCGGGCGCCGGGATCTGGCTTTCGGGCCGCAATCGCCTGCTCGACGGCGGGATGGCGCGGATTGCCGAATTCCCGCAATACGATCATCAGGGCCGCTGGCTGATCGAGGGCAACGGCGTCGCCCCGGATATCGAGGTCGACAATCTGCCCTATGAGACCGCCAAGGGCGGCGACGCGCAGCTCGATCGCGGGATTGCCGAGCTATTGGCCAGGCTGCAGCGCGAACCGATTCCCGATCCGGCCGCGCAGCCGCTGCCGGTCAGAGGCACGCCGGCACACGACGGCAGTCGTTAACGCGCCACCTCAGTCAATTTGTCCGGGTCGACCTGAGCAGGTCGACCCGGACATAGAAAAAGCATCCCGGCGAAAGCCGAGGCTATCTCAGAACCGCCCCGCTCTCGTCCAGCACCTGCACCCGGCCCAGCCCCAGCTCGCGGACCGGGCCTTCGATCGCCTGCAGGTCGCCGACCACCAGCCAAACCAGCCGCTCCGGACGGATATGGGTGCGCGCTGCTTCAGTCGTTTGCGCCACGGTCACCGCCTCCAGCCGCTGCTTGGTCTGCGCAACCCAGTTGGCCGGACGCTGATAGCGCAGCACCCCCAGCATCGCGCCGGCCACCGCGCCGGCGGTCTCGTACTGACCCGGTAGGCCGCGGATCTGGTTGTCGTTGATCTTCTTCAGCTCTTCCGCGGTTGGCGGTCGATCACCCAGATAGGCCTGCAGTTCGCCGCGCAGCTCGGCCAGCGCATCGGCGGTGTGATCGGTCTGCACCGGCGCATAGAGCATCAGCGGCCGCGGGCCGAGGGCGTCGGAAAGGAAGGCGTAGGCGCCGTAGGCCCAGTGCTTGTCCTCGCGCAGATTCATGTTCAGCCGTGAGGAGAACAGGCCGCCAAGGATCGCCACCGCCGC
>JAGRJL010000575.1:0-5744 GCA_020442775.1 Lysobacterales bacterium
TCGTCATTACTGCGGGTGAGCGCCAGCATGAGCAAAATGCGGGCCTTTTGCGGGGTCAGATGCGGCGCCATGATCGGCGGGATCCAGCGGCCTTCGAGGATGTTCTCATCAATGCCTTCGCACTGTTCGAATTCGTCTTCCGGCACCTGGTCCTCGGGCTCGCGGTTGCGGCCGACGTTGTCTCCGCTGGGGAAGGCGGAGACGACAATGGTGCCGGCGCGGGCCAGTTCCAGGTAGGCCGCGCTTTCGGCGCAGGTGAACCAGGTGTTGGCTACCACCACGCCTGCGGGCGGCTCGGCATAGTTGGGTCCGCTGCCGCCGGGGTAGGAAAAGCGCAGGTCGACTGCTGGCAGTTTCTCGATCTTGCTGAGGTCAAACTCGCTGGACAGGCCGTGGCGTCGGGTGGGGGCGAAGAAGAACTCCACCCCGTCGTGCGCCACCACCCCGAGCATGCCCATGTCGCCGGTGCTGAAGCCGCCCACCCGCTGATAGAACTTGCGTGCCTCGCGCGCGGACAGAATCCGCCCGTCCATCACCACCATGGCGCCCTTGCCAACGGCCTGGGGCGACGCCGCAGTACGCACCGCGTCGAGCAGATTCTGCGGCCCATCCGGGCTGGTCCCTGTGGCTGGCCGCTGCGCTCCGACTACGACTACCGGCTTGCCCGAACGCACGGTGAGGTGAAGAAAGAAGGCGGTCTCTTCCAGCCGGTCGGTGCCGTGAGTCACCACTACGCCGGCCAGATCGTCGCGGCTGAGCTGCGCCTCGATCTGGCGGGACAGGGAGATCCACATGGCTGGCGTGATGAACGAGCTGGGCAGATTGGAGAACTGCAGGCTCTCCACCTGCGCGTACTCTTCAAGCCGCGGGACCGAGGCCACGATCTGCTCCGCGCTGAGGCTCCCGGAGCGATATTTGGCCGGATCATCGGGATCATTCTGCACCCCGGCGATGGTCCCGCCGGTAGCGACGATCAACACCTTCGGGAGCGCCTCAGCAGACGGGTCGGCCGCATCTTCAACCGGTGCGGCAGACAAGGACGCTGCCAGCAAGGAGATGATCAGCACGGCCAGACTTGATCGGTTCATCGGCGCAGCTCACCCGTCGGCAGAACGCCTAGCATACGGAGATTGAGCGACTCCGAGAAATGGCGCGGAAAGTCAGACTGGCACGCTCGGAATCACCGTGATTCGGAATCACCGACGGTGTGCCGGCGCTGCGGGCGCCTCATCTCATCGGCATCACCGCGATATTGAACTCCTGCCGTATGGCATCCAGCGTCTGGTCAAGATACTGCTCGTGATCCGCCCACGGCCACGGCCGGGTCATTCGCCGGGCTCGGAGCATGGCTACGGGCATGTGAGTGATCAGCCGCCAGAGATGGGTGAGCACATGGGATAACCGGTACTGGGTGAATAGTCGCCAGGCGCTCGCGTCGGAATAGCCACGCAGGTGCTTCCACAAGCCCAGCGTGGTTCCGAAAATCGTGTAGACCTTGACCACCCCCTCGCCGTACAGCGAGGTGTCGCAGCCGAACACCACGTGCGCCACATCGTGGCAGCGAAAAAACTCAGCGGCTGCCGGCGACAGATCTCGCTGGGAGCAGACTCCCGCATTGCTTCGGTAATACCGGGCAAGGCCTTCGCGCAGGGTCATGGCGGAATCGCTGTTCACCGGGTGCTTGCCTGCTGCCGGGATTGATCAGGGCCTCAACGCCAAGTGCCGACCTTGTCCAGGCGCACCGGCCGCCTCGGGCGGCCGGTGCTTCTGGCGCTTACTCGAATCCGTCTTCGAAGATGCCGTCGGAGATGGTGACGGTGAACTGGCGGGTTTCGCGGGCGCCGCAGGTGTCGACCGCGCTGACCCGGATCGTGTAGTCACCCAGCGGAGTGCTGGCGCCGGCGCTGACTGTCACCACGCCGGAAGGATCCACGGCGACGGTGCCGCCATTGGGCAGGGTGGCCGGTTCAACCATCATGGCGTCGAAGTTGTCGTTACCGTCGGCGGGTGGTGCGCTCGGGGTGACCTGGACCATTCCGTTCAGGCCGACCATGGCGTCGGCGTAGTTGCCCAGGGTGGGGGTCTGATTGCGGGCGACGTTGACCAGCACTTCGGCTACCGCGGGCGCTCCTGCGCTATCGACCACTCGCAGGGTCAGCGGGTACACCCGGTTACCGCTGGTCGGGGCGACCAGGGTGCAGGCCGCGGTGGCTGAAAGGTTCACTGTGCCGGCGATGTTCTGCACCGAGGCGTCCAGGCCCACCGGGCTGCCTTCAATTGAAACCGCCAGGGTGCCGGCGGCGTCCTGCATGTCGCTGACGGTGGCGACCGGTCCAGTAGCGGTCGGACTGCCCTGGCGGGTGCTCACGCTGCCATTGACGGTAATCGTCGGCGCCGTGTTGGGACCGGTGATGGTGAAGTCCACATCCGACACGTCGAAGTAGACGTTGTCCGCCGCGGCGACCCGAATGCGTGCGCGGCTGGTGGCCAGACCGTCAGGCAGGGTGACGTCGGCGCTGCCATCGTTGGCGGTGGCGGGATAGTCGAATGGCCAGGTCAGTCCGCCGTCGACCGACAGAGAAATGACCACCTCGGCGGTGCTGACCGGCGCTGCGTCGGTGCCGGCAACATTCCAGGTGACCGTGATCGGCGTGTTGGTGGCGAAGCTCACTGCGGTGTTGGGCGCGGTCACCTGAAAGGGCCCTGCGCTTGTGGTGACGGTGAGAGCGGTCAGCGCCTCATTGGTGCCGCCACCGTTGGCGCGGTTGTCGCGCGCGGTGACCCGGAAATTCAGGGTGCGGTTGGCGCTGGGCAGTATTTCCCCGGTGAAGAAGTTCGGCGAGGTGGTGCCGGGACGCGGCGCACTGGCGGGCACCACGTTGGCGTTCTCCAGGATGTAGCGCAGGCTGGGGAAGATCCGGGTGGGTCCCAGTTCCGGCACGAAGCTGCGGAACAGCGGGCCGGCTGCGCTTCCCACCAACACACCCGGCGAGTTGGCCGGGCCCAGGTCGAACTGTTCCCAGATGTAGGTCAGGGTATCGCCGTCGATGTCGCTGCCGGACGCGGTCAGCATGAACGGGGTCTGCTGAGGAATGGTGAAGGCAGCGCCGGTGGAAACCATGGGCGGCGTATTCCCGGTGGCGCTGGTCATGCCGCAGTTGGACCCGCCGCCGGTGGTCACGAAGGTGATCATCTCGTTCAGGCTGACCCGGTGGAAGTAGGACTCGCTGTTGGGCTGCAGGTTGTCGGCGCTGCAAATGCCGGCGTAGGACTGGATGGTCAGGCCGCTGCCTGGCTCGTAAGCAGTACTGGCGTTGCGGTTGCCGCCGGAGCAGTTGCCCCCGGAGCCGTTGAAGGCGTGATTGCCGCGGTACTGATGACCCATCTCGTGGGCGACGAAGTCGACATCGAAGACGTCTCCGATCGGCGAGCCGAGGCCGGTCACGCCGCGTGCCTTGTTGCTGGCAGAACAGACTGAACCCAGCGAGGCCACCCCGCCACCGCCGGTGCTGACCACATGCCCGATATCGTAGTTGGCGCTGCCAATCACGTTGTTCAGATTGGTCTGGTTCTGCCCCAGCATGGTGCCGCCGCTGCTGTTGGTGTACGGGTCGGTGGCACCATCGGTGTAGATGATCAGGTCATTGTTCGGGACCAGCACCATCCGCACTGCCAGATCGCGCTCATAGATGCCGTTGACCCGGGTCATGGTGGTGTTGATCGCGGCCAGCCCGTCGACCACGGTGCCGCCGTGGAACTGGGTGTACTCGCCGGTAGCGGCCATCGCCAGACGATGGGTGCGCAAGGTAGTGCCGGAGGAGAGCTTGGGGATGACGGCGTGCTTGGAAACTTCGGGCAGGTCATCCGGAAGGGTCTCACCGGTGACCAGACAGCGGGCCGCTTCACCCTGACGGCGAGCGTCGCGCTTGTGGTAGACCATCGCGTTGTCGAGATCGCCCGGTGCCAGCGGATCGATCAGGATGGTGCCGCGGGCGGAAATGATCTGGGCATGGAAGCCCTTGTGGCTCAGATCCAGGCGCACGGTGGCGGAAGGGTCATCCACGCCCTGGCCCATCCAGCTGCGGATCTGCGGGTAACGGGCGGCCAGCTCTGGCGCCATCACCGGTGCCTCGACGATCTGAAAGTCCTCGAAGCGGCCGTCCGGCAACGGCAGCGAAATCAGCGCCTGGCTGCGATTGACCGGGGTGGTCGACTCATGGGGTGCGAAGGTGAGCTTCTGGTCCAGGATTGCGCGATCAATGCGCAGCGTGCGGAAAGTGGCGGGCATCACCGCTCGCGGCGCGACTGCGCTGTTGCGCTGTGCGGCCGAAGTTTCGACATCCCGCCAGACGCCGTCGCGTGACTGGTTGGCAAGCGCCGGTTCTGCGAGCGACAAAAGCAGGGCGAGCGCGACCAGTACGAGCTTTCGAGTTTGTGACAAGATCATCATCCATCCCAGCAAGCGAGTTAATCCTCAAGTATGCCTGCTTGTTAACGCCGTTGCAGGGCCCCGCAGCAATCCTGCCAGCAGTGCAGTGAAAGTCCGGTAGCGACCGCCGCTGGCGGCGCCGAAGCGGCTGATGCCAACTTGGGAGTGGAACCGGGCAGGGCTTCGATCCGGGGGCTCGAGAATATGTCAAACTCTGCGTTGTAATGTCGGCATTCGCCCGGCCTGGGGACCTTTCATGCGCAAGCTCATTCTGGCGGTCGGCCTGTTGGTCGGCAGCGTCACCGCTTCAGCTCAAAGCATCATCGTCAATGAGTTCTACCGCGGTGGAAACTTGAGCACAGGGGACGAGTGGATCGAGGTACTGCTGCTGAGTGACCTGACCGCAATCGAGCTGCAGGGCTATCTGGTGGGTGACTCCCAGACCGCTACCACCAGCAAGCTCGGAGCCTATCGCTTCGCTAATATGGCTGGGATCGCCAGCGACTTCCCCGCAGGCACGATCATCGTCATCTCCGGCGACCTTGGTCCAGCAGTCGACAGCAGCTACGACCCGGCTGGCGGTGACTGGAACCTCAACCTGCGCACCTCGGGCGCCAATATCACCACGGTTACCGCCGGTGGCGATCTGGCCGCGACCGACGTGGTCTGGGTCGATGTGACTGCGACCGGCACCGCGATCGGGATTGATGGCGTCTGCGTCAATTACGACAGCACCCCTGGGACCCTGGGTGCCAGCTGCCAGGTCACCGTTGCTGCGCCGGCAAACAATTCCGGATCAGTGCTGACCGGCGCCGACCACACCAATGCGGCCCAGTGGAGCAGTTCGGTGGCGGCCGGCATGCTCACGCCGGGCCTGCCGAATGGCACCAACAACACGGTCTTCATTGATGGTCTGCGCGCCATGCTCGCCGGGACACCTGTGCTGAGTCTGGACAGCCCGTCGGTGATCGAAGGCAACACCGGCGATATGCCCTCGCTGCTGTTCACCGCCACCCTCGATATCCCAGCCAATGGCGATTGCATCTTCAGCGCCGAGACCTTCGATGCCGGCGGGCTCAACGAAGCCACGCCGAACGTCGATTACGTGGTGAGTAGCTTCCCCAACCTGACCATTCCCGACGGCATGCAGAGCGTGCAGTTCAGCGTGCCGGTGATCGGCGACGATCTGATCGAGGGGGATGAGATCGTCACCATCGACATCTTCGGCGAGCCTGACGCCTGCGACATCTTCTCCGCGTCCAATTTCGGCACCATCATCGATGACGACGTGCCGCTGCCGCAGTTCGTCATCGAC
>JAGRJL010000575.1:5790-8179 GCA_020442775.1 Lysobacterales bacterium
ACGGTCACGCTGCAAAACCCACCACCGCCGCCGCCGGGCAGCGAGCGCGGCACGATCTCCGTTGACTACGCCACCATGGACGGCAGCGCGCAGGCAGGCGTTGACTACACCGCCACCAGCGGCACGCTGTTCTTCGCCGGCACCCCCGGCGAGACCATGCAGATTCCGGTGCCGATCACCCGCGAGGACATCTTCGAAGCCGATGAGTCTTTCAGCGTAATGCTTTCCTTCCCCTTCGGCGCGACCATCGCCGATGACACCGGCGCGGGCACGATTGTCAACGATGACGGCTTCCCGGTGCCCAGCGTGCAGGATGTTGCTCAGCTGGAAGGCAGCGGCGGTGGCACCACGCCCTTCAACTTCAGCGTGACGCTGAGCAACCCCTCCAGCACCCAGATCGTTTTCCTCTACAGCACCGAGGACGACACTGCGATCGCGCCAGGTGACTACGCCGGTACTGGTGGAAGCTTTGTACCGGTCATCTTCGCGCCGCTGCAGACCCAGCAGACGGTCACCATCGATGTGGTCGCCGACAACGATCCGGAGGCCGATGAGCAGTTCACAGTCGGCATCTTCGAAGGCGGTGGTGGCGACGGCAAGCCGATCCTGCTCGACAGCGCCACCGGCACCATCATCAACGACGACTTTACGCTGACCATCGACGATGTCACGGTGACCGAAGGCACCGGCGCCGGCACCACTACGGCCGGCTTCACGGTCAGCATCTCCGCCGAGCCGCCGCCGGGCCTGATCGTGTCTGCGAACTACACCAGCGTGGCCGGCAGCGCCGCCTCACCGGCCGACTTTGCGGCGACCTCAGGCTCGGTGAACTTCGCCAACGGCCAGCCATTGAGCCTACCCGTCAACGTGTCCATCGTTCGCGACAACCTCGACGAGTTCGACGAACAATTCACGGTCACGCTGTTCAACGCGGTCAACGCCACCATCGCTGACGGGAGCGGCGTTGGCACGATTACGGATGACGACACCGCCGAGGTCGACATTGCCGATCTGTCCCAGGCCGAGGGCAGCGGCGGCGGCAGCACCGCCTTCAATTTCTCCTTGAGCCTGAGCAATCCGGCCGATCGCACTTTCAGCTTCGCAATCTCCACCGCGCCGGACAGCGCCGGCACCCCGGATGACTTTGCGCCGCTGATCGGACAGGTGGTGCAGTTCCCGGCCGGCAGTCAGGCGGCGACGGTGACCGTGCAGGTGGTGGCCGACGACATTCCCGAGCCCGATGAGCAGTTCTTCGTGCGGGTCAACCCGGCCGATGGACGCGCGGTGGAAGGCTTCCTGGCCAGCGGCATCGGCACCATCGTCAATGACGACAACTACATGATCAGCGTGGCTGACGCCAGCGTGACCGAGGGCAGCGGCCCCGGGACCACTACGCTGGATTTCGTGGTCACGCTGTCGGCCGCGCCGATGCCGCAGACCACGATCTCGGTCGACTATGCGACCGCCAACGGCAGCGCGCTCAGTCCCGATGACTACGCCGCCACCAGCGGCACCCTGAATTTCACCCCGACCGGGCCGCTCAGCCAGACAGTCAGCGTGCCGGTTGTTCGGGACGTAATCGACGAGAACGACGAGAGCCTGACTCTGAATTTGAGCAACGTGGTCGGCGCCAACATTCTCGACGGGATCGGCGATGGCACCATTATTGACGACGATCTGCCGCCGCTGCCCCAGGTGGGTGATCAAAGCCTGATCGAAGGAGACAACGGCACGCAGACGATGGTGTTCACCATCACCCTGGCCAATCCGTCCAGCTTCATCGTCAATCTGGCGGTGTGGACTTTGGACGGCAGCGCCAGCTCACCGGCCGACTATCAGGGAATTCCTGCCAGTGACCCGCTGATTCTGAGCTATGCGCCGGGGCAATTGGCCCAGACGGTCAACATTGCGATCAACGGCGATGTGCTGGTGGAAGGGAATGAGGCTTTCAGCCTGGTGGTGGATTATCCAGGCGATGATGGCCCCGCAGGCGCGCCGCTGGCCAGCGCGACCGGCAGCATCATCGACGACGATACTGCGGTTCTGAGTATCGACGACGTGACCGCTCTGGAAGGCAGTGGCGGCGGGCTGACGCCCTTTGTCTTCACCGTCAGCAGCAGCAAGCCTTTCGCGGTGGATACGCTGGTGCCGATCCATACCTTCCCCGACAGCGCGCTGGAGCCTGATGACTATGTGGGTCAGGTCGGCAACCTGGTGTTTCCGGCAATGGCGCTCAGCGCGCCGCTGACCATTGAAGTGGTCGCCGATGATCTCCAGGAATTCACCGAGACCTTTACCGTGGCGATCGCGGCGCCGAATCTGGCGACGGTGGCCGATGGCGAGGGGCTGGGGACGATCCTGGACGACGAAGTGGTGCAGCCGGTGCCGG
>JAGRJL010000576.1 GCA_020442775.1 Lysobacterales bacterium
GTAAGAAAAACGATCGGGATCTGGCCAAGGAAGCTCTGACGCACCCAGGTCAGCACATCAATGCCGCTCGATTCCGGCAATACCCAGTCGAGCAACAGCACATCGGGCACTTCCCGGTGCAGCGCACGAGTCAACTCACCACCGGCCTTGAACCAGCGAACCTGGTGTCCGTCCTCGACCAACCAGTGCTCGATAACCGCAGCCTGATCGGGATCGTCTTCCAATAGATCAATGCGCATGGGGGTGAGGATCCTCTACAGAATCATCTTTGTAGATTGCAATATACCGTAAGGTTTAGAGAATTCCTCCACTTACCTCGGTATTCGCGAAATTGGGTGAGTTTTTTGCCCGCTCGGGCCCGCCTCTGCCGCCTGAATCGCTGATTGCGGCTGCTTTCTAGAGCCCGAAACCCACCGGGGTATCACGGGGATGTCGCCGGGCCGGGCATGCGCCATAATCGCCGGCCCTGGTCTTTCAGCCCCGACGATGACTGTAGATCTCGCCACCTTTGAGGCGCTGGCCGCCGCCGGCCATACGCGAATTCCGCTGACCCGATGCCTGCGCGCGGATCTGGATACGCCCCTGAGCGCCTATCTCAAGCTGGCCGACGGCCCCAACGCCTACCTGCTGGAATCGGTCACCGGCGGTGAGCATCTGGGTCGCTATTCGATCATTGGCCTGCCCGCGCGTGAACGACTGTACGTTCACGGCCACACGCTGACCCACGAGCGCGACGGCGAGGTGATCGAGGAACTGCAGGTGAGCGACCCGTTGGCCGAAATCGACCGACGAATGGCGGCGGAAAAGGTCCCGAAGATTCCGGGTCTGCCGCCCTGCTCTGGCGGCTGGGTGGGTTACTTTGGCTTTGAGACGGTCGGTTATGTTGAGCCGCGGCTACGCCGCAGTGACCGACCAGACATGCTCAAGACCCCGGAGATTCTGCTGCTGCTGAGCGAAGAACTGGCGGTGATGGACAACAAGCTCGGACAGCTGCATCTGATCGTGCATGCCGACCCCAGCCAGCCGCAGGCCTATGCCCGCGCCGCCCGGCGCCTGGACCAGTTGACCCATCGTCTGCGCGGCTCCGCGCCCAGCTACCCGGAAATCATTGACCCCGAGGTGCTGACCGAAGCCGACTTCGTTTCCGGCTTCACCCGGGAAGAGTTCGAAACCGCGGTGCGCCAGTGCCAGGAATACATCCTCGCCGGGGATGCCTTCCAGATTGTGCTGTCGCAGCGGCTCAGCGTGCCGTTCCGGGCGCGGCCGGTGGATGTCTATCGCGCACTGCGCGCGCTCAATCCTTCGCCCTACATGTTCTTCCTCGATCTGGGCGACATGCACGTCGCCGGCTCCTCGCCGGAGCTGATCTATCAGGTCGAGAACGGCAAGGTGATTGTGCGTCCGCTCGCCGGCACCCTGCCCCGCGGTGAGACCGCCGAAGCGGACCGACAAAACGCCGAGCGACTGCTGGCCGATCCCAAGGAATGCGCCGAGCATCTGATGCTGATTGATCTGGCCCGCAATGACGTCGGCCGTATCGCCCAGTCGGGCAGCGTCAGCGTGCCCGAGCAGATGATCATCGAGAAGTACTCGCACGTGATGCACATCGTCTCGCAGGTGGAAGGTCAGCTGCGTGAAGACCTCAGCCCAATGCAGGTGCTGCGTGCCTGTTTCCCGGCGGGAACCTTGTCCGGCGCGCCGAAGATCCGCGCGATCGAAATCATCCAGGAGCTGGAGCCGATCCAGCGCAACCTTTACGGCGGCGCGATCGGATACATCAACTGGTGGGGCGAAACCGATCTGGCCATCGGCATCCGCACCGCAATGATCAAGGACCGCCAGCTGCACGTGCAGGCCGGCGCCGGCATCGTTGCCGACTCCGATCCGGGCAAGGAATGGGAGGAAACCATGAGCAAGGGACGCGCGCTGTTCCGCGCAGTGACCGAGGCCGCAGCGGGACTGTAGCGCGCCGCTTGCGCGGCGCAGGTCTACTCCAGCAGCTTCAATCCCAGACTGCCGGCCGCGATCATCGCGATACACAGCCAGCGACCCGGCCCCAGTCCTTCGCCGGCCCACCAGGCGCCAGCCACCGCGACTCCGGCGACCCCGATCCCGGTCCACACCGCGTAAGCGGTGCTGGCCGGCAGGCTCTTCATCGCCAGCGCCAGCAGCCAAAAGCTGATCAGCATGGTGATCCAGGTGAACAGGGTGGGCCAGAGCCGACTGAAGCCGTCGCTCTGCTTCATTCCCAGCGCCCAGCAGATTTCCAGCAGGCCGGCGATGACCAACAGCAACCAGGGCATGATGTTCTCCCGCGCCAACTCGGCGCTCAGGGCCGAGGTCGTCCTCGCAGGAAAAACGCCTGTCGGGTCGTCCCGACAGCGGCTACATCCAATTGCAGCAGCCCAAACCATACGACCTCCAATCCGCTGCGGCAATCCTACGCCCGGCGGTGCGACTGAGGCTCGGCGACTCTCCTGGCTACTGGAACTGGCGACTGGAACTGCCCCTCACATCCTGAACACCCCGAAGCGCTGCGGCTCGATCGGTGCATTCAAGGTCGCCGAAAGGGCCAGACCCAGCACCCGGCGAGTGTCCGCAGGGTCGATGATGCCGTCGTCCCAAAGGCGGGCGGTGGCGTAGTAGGGATGTCCCTGCTGCTCGTACTGATCCCGGATCGGCGCCTTGAATTCGGCCTCCTCGTCACCGGACCACTGTCCGCCGCGCCCCTCGATCTGATCACGCTTGACCGTGGCCAGCACGCTGG
>JAGRJL010000577.1 GCA_020442775.1 Lysobacterales bacterium
TGCTCAGCAGCGCCGCCCAGACGGTGCCATCGATAGCCAGACTGACTGCGCCCACGGTAACGATCAACGCCACCATGACCCGATTGCCGGCCAGCGGGCTGAACTGCAGCTCGGCGCCGGCTGCGCGATCCCAGCTGGTTTGTCCCTGATTGATGTAAGTGACCAGCGCCCAGCCCTGGCTGAGCAGGGTGATCGGTGGTATGCCGAAGAACAGCCCGCGGATCACCACTGCAATGCTGCGCTGTAGGGCACTGACCGGACCCAGACGGCCGCCTCTGTCGCTGCTCACGCTGACGCCCCAGAGCAACTTGCCGGGGGTGGTGCCGAACAGGGTCAGCGCCAGCGCTTCCAGCGGGATCCACGCCAGCACCGAACCCAGAATCACCGCTAGCGGCTGCTCATCGAACCAGGGAAAGATCTGCTCGACCAGGGAAATGTCCCAGGCACGCAGCGCGAGCAGGACCAGGATCAGGCCGGCCGGCGCGCTGACGCACAGATCGAACAAGCGGGCAGCCCAGCGCCGCGCCGCCCAGCCTGCACGATCGGTGGATGCCGGGTCGCTCTTTTGCTCGACCGGTTTCGGGTACTCGGGAAGCGGCGCGGTGCCCGGAAAAGATGGGGTGTGGGCGGTTGTCCTGGATGGTTGCCTGGTTTGCTTGATTCGCTCGGCCCGGGTGCGCTCCAGGGCCTCGCGACGGGCCTGCTTGTCGGACTTGAGCGGCTTGGCCGGCGGCCCCTTCTTGCCAGCGCTGGATGCTGCCGGGGCCGAAGGCAGATCGGCCTGTTCATGCTCGGCGCCGAGGAATACGGCAATCACGGTCTTCTTCAGCGGGCGCCAATCGAAACTGCGGTTGTCCCAGACCAGCACTTCCTTGCCAACCGCCCGATCACGCCACAGCCGGTGCAGCTGGCTACGGCTCAGCGGTCCCACCGCGCTGCCGTCGGATCGGGCGTAGTACCACACTTCTTCTGCGTTCACCGCGCGATCCGCTGTCGGCCGTATTCGGGCCCATGATAGTGCAGGGCGGCACGCGGCGGTGCCAGGCCTGGATCACGCGGCGCGCTGTTGCGAGTGTCTGGTGGACGCCGGCACGAAATCCTGCGCCGGGCGACCAAACCAGTGCTGGGTCGATGCGTAGCGGCAGACCTCACCCACCAGCAGCAGTGCCGGCGATGCGACCTGATGCTGACGCAGCATCGCGGCCAGGTCACCCAGGCTGCCCAACAAGACCCGCTGCTGCGGCCGCGATCCGTTTTCGATGCAGGCCACCGGGGTCTGCGCCGACAGCCCGTGGGCGATCAACCGGGCCTGAATTCGAGCGGCCTGGCGAACCCCCATGTAGAAGGCCAGGGTCTCGCCGCCCGCGGTCAACGCGGCCCAGTCCACCGCGTCCACCGAACCGCCGCAGTGGGCGGTCACCAGCCTTAGCGCCTGCGCGTGACGGCGGTCGGTCAACGGAATCCCGGCGTAGGCGGCACAGGCCTGGACCGCGGAGATGCCGGGCACTACCCGAAAGCGCACCCCGGCCTGGGTCAGCGCGCTCAGCTCCTCGCCCCCGCGGGCGAAGATCAGCGGATCACCGCCCTTGAGGCGCACCACCCGCTTACCGTCAGCGGCCAGCCGAATCAGCAGGGCCTCGATCTCCGCCTGCGCGACCGAATGGCCGCCGGCGCGTTTGCCCACACAGATCCGCTCGGCATCGCGTCTGGCCAGATCCAGCACTTCGGCAGAGACCAGCTGATCATGGACGATCACCTCGGCCCGCTGCAGCTCACGCAGCGCCGCCAGGGTCAGCAGCCCGGGATCCCCGGGACCGGCGCCAACCAGCGCCACGCTGCCGCCGTTCTTCGTCGGCTGCCCGCTCGGCTGCAGGCTCTCGAGCAGCATGGCCTCGGCGCGCTCGGTCTGACCGGCCTCAATCAGTTCGGCCACCTCGCCATCGAGCAGCTGGTCGTAGCAGGCGCGCCGCCGTTGCAAATCCGGCAACTGGCGGCGAATGCTCTGCCGATGCTTGCGCAGCAGGGCCAGCAAATCGCCGACCCGATTGGGCAGCACCGCTTCGATCTGCGCACGCAGCCGGCGCGCCAGCACTGGCGCCGATCCGCCGCTGCTGACCGCCACGGTCAGCTCGCCACGACTGACGATCGCCGGCACGACCGCATTGCCGACCTCCGGCTGGTCGACCGCGTTGACGATGATGCCGCGGGCCTTGGCCGTCGCAGCGACCTGGGCATTGACCTGCCGATCGCTGGTGGCGGCGATCACCAACATGGCCGGCCCCAGCAGTGCCGGGCTGAATGCTTCGGGCAGCCAGCGCAACCGACCCTGTTCCAGCAACGCCGCCAGTTCCCCGTCCAGCGCCGGCGCGATGACCCGAACCCGCGCCCCGCTGCGCAGCAGCAGGTCGATCTTGCGCGCCGCAACGCTGCCGCCGCCGACCACATCGACAGGCTGATCGTTCAAATCCAGAAACACAGGGAAGTGGCGCATGAGGGTGCTCGTAAGCTGCTTGCCCTGCAGCTTGGCCCGTGTTGTCGATGCGGCGGAAATGCCTTGTATGCGCCAGATATGGCAATCTGGAATATGGACGTCTGTACGTATAGACGGCTATTCTGATGGCACTTCCATCGAGAATGCGCGATGACCCTTCGCCAGCTCCAGTATTTCGTAGCCGTGGTCGATGCCGGGCTGAATATCACCCTGGCCGCGGAGAAGGTGCACAGCACCCAGCCGGGCATCTCCAAGCAGCTCAAGCAGCTGGAGGGCGCGTTCGGCTTCGAACTTTTTCACCGACGCGGCAAGAGCCTGGACGCGCTGACCGAGCCGGGCCGCAAGCTGCTCGAACGCGCCCGACAGGTGGTCGACGGCGCCCAGGCGCTGCGCGCGCTGGCGCGCAGCACCGCCGGTGAGTCTGGCAACCGCTTGACCCTGGGTGCCTCACCCAGCGCCGCGCGCTATCTGCTGCCGCAACCGCTGGCCGCGCTGGAGCAGCGGGTGCGCGATCTGGCAATCGAGCTGCAGCTGCTCGATACCGGTGAGGCGGTGGAGGCCCTGCGCCGCGGCAGCATCGATCTGGCAATCACCTCAACCACCGTCGATGCCCCGCCGGAAGCGCTGGCGCTGCCGCTGGAGCGCTGGCGCCGGGTCGCCCTGCTGCCGGTCGCCCACCCGCTCAACGGCACCCGCGGCGAGCGTCATGAGCTGCCGCTGAGTCTGGCCGAGCTGGCCCGCTATCCGATCGTCACCTATCGTTCGGCGCAGCACGCGCGCTCATCCTTCCAGCGCGCCTTCGCCGCACACAACCTGCAGCCCAGGGTGGCGCTGGCGGCCGCCGATACCGAGCTGATCAAGACCTATGTGCGCAACGGCCTGGGCGTCGGCATCCTCGCACCGATCGCGGTGTCGGA
>JAGRJL010000578.1:0-303 GCA_020442775.1 Lysobacterales bacterium
AGCGGTACCCTGATGCTGGAAGGGGAGCAGCGTCCGCTGTTGCCAGCAGAGCTTTCTGTCATTGATTCGCGGACGGTTCGCCTGACGCTGCATGAAGGGCGCTACCACCAGGTTCGGCGGATGTTTGCCGCGGTCGGAAACCATGTCCTTGAACTTCATCGGGAGCGGGTCGGCGGTCTGACCCTCGACGGGCTGGAAAGCGGTCGCTGGCGAATCCTGGAAAAGGCCGATCACCAACTGCTGTTTGGGGTGCTCCCGCCCTAGTGTGGTGTTCCCAAATTACCTTGACCTATTTCAGCGTCT
>JAGRJL010000578.1:318-3874 GCA_020442775.1 Lysobacterales bacterium
CGCAGCCATAGGCAAAGCTATGCCTTGCTCCTCGCGCCTAGTCTCAGACCAAAATCCATCTGAACTAAGTTCAACTGAATTTGGGGACACCACACTAGCGCTATCAGCATCGGCGAACACCGGCCGGCCACCCTCGCCAGGCTTGTCAATTTCCCGCGCGTCGCTGCCCTAGTGCCCCTTCCGTCGATTACACTCGGCCAATCCTGGGGCACAAACTGACGAAAGGGGAAGATATGAACGCAATCAAGCTCTTGGCGGTCGCCGGCATTGCCGCAGCGCTGAGCCTGGCACCGCTGACTGCCGAAGCTCGCAAAGGCCGGGTTCAGGACATTGACTTCGGTGCAATTCGCTGCAGCGAATTTATCTCTGATCTGGCTGACGCCAGCGAAGAGGACGCGGCGGCGATATTCCTGTGGCTGGATGGCTATCTCAGTGGGGTATCGGGGGACACGGTCCTGCGCTGGAACGGCCTGGAGAACTTTGCCGAGAATCTGGTCGATCGCTGTGCCTCTCGCGGTAATGAGCGCTTGCTGGACGCGGCCCGTCGAGTGGGCATCAACTGATCGGAGATAGGTCGGAGCAGGTCGTTGGACGGCCTGCTTTTGGCGTCAGTTCACAACTTGGACGGGCTGACCGCCGCGCCGCGTCGTGGACCAGACTGCAGGCTTGGCGAAGTCCGTGAGATGCGGACGTCCGGCAGGGCGTGCGCCATAATCCCCGATGACACCCGATTGGGTGTAGCCTGAGGGTTCCTCCATCCGATCGAGCCCCCGATGAACGCCATTGCGCAACCTAACGCCGCAAGTGACGCGACAGCGTTACGTGACTGGTTCGCCGGACAAGCGCTGGTCGGGATGATCCCAACGCCGCGTGCGCCCGGGGTGCTGCCCCAGTCGATGGACCAGATGGCCATCACCGCCTACGGATTCGCCGATGCGATGATGCGTGCGCGCGAACTGCCGTTGAAACCGAGCAGTTCCTGATCGGCGGGAGCGAAAGGCAGCCAGCGACCTGTGTTCTCCGGGCTCGAACGGCGCAGTTCCTCTGGCCGTGCCATTGTGGGGAGAACCGGTCCGGGTGGCACTGATTTCAGCCGCGGGCCAATCAGCAGGCGGCTTCGTCATCGCCGTTGGGAACAGACAGGTTGATCAGCCGTGCAGGGCCGGGCAGCCAGATTGGAATCAAATCGGGGCCGGCTTCCGCTCAATATCGGGGGCCGTGCTCTGCGGTCGGCGACGACTGCTTGGGTTCCGGGTAATACGGCTGCGGAACCTCAGTTGACAGACAAAAAAAACCCCGGGGCGTTGGCCCCGAGGTTCTTGTCAGAGGTGATCGACGACCTTAGTCGACGCGCACATCTTCCGCCTGCAGGCCTTTCTGGCCCTGCGCAACGGTGAAGCTCACGGTCTGACCTTCCTGCAGGGTGCGGAAACCGGTGCCCTGGATGGAGCGGAAGTGGACGAACAGATCACTGCCGCTTTCCGGCGTGATGAAGCCAAAACCCTTGGCATCGTTGAACCACTTGACCGTACCCGTTTGACGATTCGACATAGCTATTACTTTCCTTGAAACACACGTATGGGGCCGCGACGGCGCCGCGGCAGTCACTGAGGTTGCGAGGAATAGCAGTATCGAGGGATGGCGCAGATCGGTAGATCAACAACATCGGGCCACGAATCACGGTAGCCCAAGCAAGCACAGTGCTTTCAGCATAGCTGGCTTTTGAGCTGAACACCACAAAAAAATCGCGAACATCACGCCTGCGGTTCAGCTTTTCGCATCGGCTGGGTCGCTCAGATATTTACGTTTGGTCAAAATTGTGCGTTGATCGAGATTCAACTTGGCCAGAATCACGCAGACTTCGGGTCCCGACGGCGCTGCTGGAGCAGCGTCGGGATCAGGGATGGCGTCGCGCTCCATCGTGTGCGCCCGGCTGCAACGTGACCAGACAGCTAATCAGGCTGACTCGTTCGACTTTCGGTCCGGCTTGCCCAGATCCTTCGATTTGATGGCTAATCATAATCATTTATTTAAAAGTATGAAGCACTGCTCAAGATGGTTCGTGAATCTGAGGTAGCGTTAGCCGCACTCGAAGCAAATCGACCTAGTGTCCAATAGGAGGAGCAATGAATTCAGCGAACGCATTCAGAATCTTGGCCCTCAGCGTTGGCCTCTTTGCCGGCATCAGCTACAGCAGCCAACTGCAGGCCGAGCAGTTCGACCCCGGCGCTGAGGTGGTGATTGACGGGACGGTGGACTCGGTGGTCAACGAGCAATCCTTCTGGTTGAACACTGAAGGGTCGAAGGTGCTCATTTATCAGCCCAGAGTGCTGCGCCAGGCCGTGCGTCCAGGAGCCTCGATGCGGGTGACTGGCACGGTGAGCGACGACTGGATCCGCCTGGCGGATATCGAGCTGGTAGCCAGCTCGCTGGAGTTGCTCTAGCCAAAACTGATGCCTTTGGCGGTCGGCAGTTCTCGCGGCCGATCGGCGCTGCCATGGTCTAGCGGCAAGGATCCTGGTGGCGCCTGTTGGTGTCAGGCTTGGTCTGCTCTGCCACCACCGATCAGTTCATCCGCGCGATGGTCAGTGTTTCTGCTCTGGCCGGAGCCTTGATCGATGAATTCGATCTGGAGGCATGGATTCGAAGAGCGCGATCAAGGTGTTGTGAAGGGGTGTGAGGCAGTTCGCGGTACGCGTTGTAAAGCGCGCACTGGTTGGCGAAATCGGCGATCACCGGCCAATTCTGTGACCCCGCGAAGTTCGACTGGACGTTTTCATCAGGCGACTACCAAGACAAGTGGAGCGCAGCATGAACCGTCAACCCAAAGTCTCTTCCTATCTTCGATGGATCGCTCTTGCGGTTGCCTTCTGCGCCGCCTCCGCCGCGCAGGCCGCCACCCTGGAGCCGGGTTCCGAGGTGGTGCTGCAAGGGACCGTCGATGAGGTGGTGAACCGGGATTCCTTCTGGCTTGCCACCGAAGGCGAGCGAGTGCTGGTCTATCAACGCATCTCTCCGCGCCGGCTGTTGATCAGCGGACAGAGCGTACGAATTCATGGTCGAGTCAGTGACGACTGGATGCGCCTGGCCGATACCGAGGTGGATGCGCGCAGAATCGAGTCCAACTTGACCGCGATGCGGTAGAAGTCACCCCCGACTTCGCGAGGTGGGGCTGGGCGTACCCCCCAATAGGCGCCCAGCCCCTGGCAGGGGCAACGCAGCTGCAGAAGCCGATACCCGGTCCAATTTCCACCTGGTTCTCAGGGCTGGTTCCAATGGACAGCACGAACGGGCCAGCGGGAATTGTCGGAACCGGAGCGGCCCCCGAAGGATGGTGGCGCAGCCGAAGTTCTTGGTCGCCTGGCCGGTTTCCGGAGGCCATGGATGCCAACTGGCCGCTGGAACTGGCTACTGGAACTCGCCCTAATCTTCCTGCTGCAAGGCCAACTGCATGTCCCGCTGACGGCGCTTCTCGTCGCGCGACATCAACCACCAGGCGACAAAGGCGGCGATCGACACGATCATTATCATCAGCGTGGCCAGCGCGTTGATCTTC
>JAGRJL010000579.1 GCA_020442775.1 Lysobacterales bacterium
GAGGTGAGGGCCGATCTGGACCGGCAGCTGCGCGACAAGTTGCGGCCGGTCGACGACCCGACCGATATTCCTCCGTGGAATCTTCCTGAGCTGGCCGATCTGTTGCCGGCGGGACAGAGCTTGCGGCCCGCGGCCGTGCTGATCGGACTACTGCCGGGAGAACAGGGGCCCTCGGTGTTGCTGACCCGTCGGCATGAGGCGATGACTCACCATGCCGGACAGATCGCCTTTCCCGGTGGGCGTCGCGAGCCCGGCGATCCGGGCTGGTTGGACACCGCCAGCCGCGAGGCAGAGGAGGAAGTCGGCGTTCCCCGTGCCCAGGTCAATCCGCTGGGTCTGTTGGCCCCCTATGCCACCATCAGCGGCTTCACCGTGACCCCGGTGGTTGCCTGGCTGGAGGGCGAATTCGATCGAGTCGCCCAGGACACTGAGGTGGCCGAGATCTTCGAGGCACCGCTGTCCTGGCTGGTCGATCCACAGCGACGTCGCTGGGAGAAGATCCACTGGCGCGGCCGTGAGCGTGGCTACTGGGTGATCGACTACCAGCAGTACCGGATCTGGGGGGCAACCGCCGCAATGCTGGTCGATCTGGCCCGCACGCTGGAGCAGCGCTGAGTCATCGCTCATCGCGATCGGGCAAGTGCATTTGCGCGGACCTCACAACCGCTTGCGGTCGATCGGCTAAGCTGGTGCCATGATCAACTTGAACAATCCGCCCGTCTTTCTCTGGCGCAGGAGCCTCGTGGCACTGGCGCTGATGGTACTCAGCAGCGCGGCACTGTGGGCGCAGAACCCGGCTGCGGTCGAGCAGCCGCAGGTTAGCGAATCCTTCGATTTCAGCCAGTCGGTAGACACAGCCGAACAGCTCGCTGCGCTGCGCGAACATCTGCTCTACCGTTTTGCCGATGCGGCACCCGCCGAGCTTGAGCAGCTCAGGGCCGAGCTGGGCGAATTGGCCGCGGAAGTGGCGGTCGATGCACACCTGCCGGATCAGCAGGAGTTGCCCGGATTGCCAGTGAGCGTTGCGCGCGCACTGCAGGTGGTGGAACAGCGACGCAAGCTGACTGCGGAAATCGAAATCCTCAGGCAGACAGTGCGCTCGCTTCCCGAGGCGCCCGAGGTCAGCGCTCCAGAGACCCTCGCCGGTGCCCTGCTGGCGGTGGATGCGCTGACCCGACAGCACGAGCTGGCCAGGTTGCGCGGCAATCTCAATACCGCCGAGGCCGAGTTGGCGAAGCTGGATGGCTTCTTGCAGGAAGCGGCGCTGGCCCTGAACCCCAGCGTCGAGGAGGTCGCCAGCTGGACCGCGACCGCCGATCAGCCCCGATTGCCGCTGGATTTCGGCAACTGGTCAGCGCTGACTGCGGTGGCCCAGCTCAGCAGCGCAGCGGCGTCGCTGAACACCTGGCTGGCCCGGGCCCAGGCAGAGCTGGCGCTGAGAGTGGCAGGCGACCGCCCAGCCCCGGAACAAACCGCGCCCGATGCAAAGACGCTGAGCGCCGCGATTGCTGCGCTGGAGCAGGCCTACACCCGCGCCGATCGACGACTGAACCTGATCGATGATGACCATGACCGCCGCACCCGGCAGGCGATTGAAAAGGAGCTGCCGGCGCTGCGCAAGCAACTGCGCAGAATTGATCAGGACGCTGCCGCCTTCAACTGGCTGGTCAATGCCGAAAAGCAGCGCTGGGAGGCGGTGACGCCGTTCTGGCAGCGGCGCCTGAGCAATCTGCACCAGCTTTGGGAATCAGTGCGGGAGGGGGTCAGCTACACCCTCAATTACGCGCTGTTTGAGGTAGGCGAGGCCACCATCACCCCAGCCAGTGCGCTGCGGGTGATGGCGATACTGTTCGCCGCCTGGTTTGCCTCCCGGTGGATACGCCGCGGGCTGGAGCGCTACGGGCAAAGTCGCCCTGACATGAGCCGGCCGGCGCTGTATGCGGCGGGTAGGGTAGTGCACTACACCCTGATTGCGCTGGGTTTCGGGATTTCCCTGGCCGCCATTGGACTGGATCTGACCAAGATCGCGATCTTTGCCAGCGCACTGGGTGTTGGCATCGGCTTTGGTCTGCAGACCGTGGTCAACAATTTCATCTCCGGCCTGATCCTGCTGTTCGAGCGCAGTCTGAAGATGGGTGATTTCGTCGAACTGGAGTCCGGAGTCACCGGTGAAATCACCGACATCAGCATCCGCGCCACACGGGTCACCACCAACGACAACATCGACATCCTGGTGCCCAATTCCGAGTTTGTGAATGGTCGGGTCACCAGTTGGACCCTGCGCGAGATTTCCCGGCGGATCCGGATCGGCTTCGGAGTGGCATACGGGGTCGACAAGGAATTGGTCAAGAAGGCTGCGCTGGAGGCAGCGGACTCGGTGCCTTTCAGCTTTGCCTCAGAGGGACCGCGTCGCTCGCAGGTCTGGCTGGTCGGCTTTGGCGACAACAGTCTGGATTTTGAGCTGGTGGTGTGGCTGACTGCCGATGCAGTCAAGCGCCCTGGTGCGGTGCAGGCCGCCTACTACTGGGCGTTGGAAGATGCGCTGGAGAAATACGGTATCGAGATTCCTTTTCCGCAGCGCGATCTGCATGTGCGCACGCTGTTCGGCCTCAAGGATGAGTCTGCGCGGGAGCTGTGGTCAGGCCGCAGTCGTCGTCGGGTGCAGGCGGAAAGCAGCGAGGAGATGCTCAGTGAACGCGAGCGCGAGGTGCTGTCGGCCAATGACGCGCTGGATGACGCGCTGGCTGAAACCCCGCCGGAGAAGCCGGAAAACTAGGTGGTGTGTGGTCAGATCCCGACCTTGTGGTCAGGAGGCGATTCGCTCGCTGAGGAGCAGGGCTTGTGGGTCTGCTGGCGCAGGAGGATTCTGTGAGCCGACCTGATCCCGGCCGGGTCAGCACCAACGGAGAGTAATGTGGGCAGAGAAGACTTCCTGATCAGCGCGAGCGATCTGCAAGCGCGCCTGGCCGGGGATCACCCGCCGCGACTGATTGACTGCCGCTCGGACCTTTTTGATCCGCAGGCGGGAGAGCGGCTGTGGCAGGCTGCTCACATTCCCACCGCGCTGCACGCCGATCTCAATCGCGATTTGTCCGACATGAGCCAGCCGGCTGCCCTGGGGCGGCACCCATTGCCGCAGCCGGCGCGGTTCGCGCGGCGCCTGGCAGCCTGGGGAATCACCGACCAGGTCGAAGTGATCGCCTACGATCAGGGACCCGGTGCGCTCGCGGCACGCTTGTGGTGGCTGCTGCGCAGCGCCGGTCATCGGCGGGTGCGGGTACTCGACGGCGGGCTCAACGCCTGGCAAAGAGCCGGCGGTGCGTTGGAAAGTGGGTCGACTGCCGCGCCAGCGTCAGCACAACTGACCGAGTGGGAACTGCCGCGCCAGCGCTGGCTGGACAACCGCCAGCTCAAACGCGCGCTGGATGCAGATTCGGCAGTGCTGATCGACGCGCGCGAGGCGGCGCGCTATCGCGGTGAGGTCGAACCCATCGATTCGGCCGCCGGGCACATCCCGGGCGCGCTGAGTCGCCCCTTCAGCGAGAATCTGGGCAGCGACGGCTGTTTCCGCTCGGCGGAAGATCTGCGGATGGATTTCGATCGCTTGCGTGGCAGCTTTGCGCCCAAGCAGGTGGTCCACCAGTGCGGTTCTGGGGTCACTGCCTGCCACAACCTGCTGGCCATGGAGATCGCCGGCCTGCACGGCTCACGGCTGCATGCCCCGTCCTGGAGCGGCTGGCTGGCGGAAGGTGGGGAAGTGGCTAAGAGCTAGGGCTCAGGGCCCAGGGCCCAGGAAAAGCTTGGCTTGAAAAACCGGGCTACCGACCTGGGTCCTAGGCCCTGTGCCCTAGCTCTTCAATTCCTCCCGATCACGAAACTGCTCAAGCGCCTGCGGATTGGCCAGCGCGTCGGTATTTTTGACCGGCTTGCCGTGGACCACGTTGCGCACCGCCAACTCGACGATCTTGCCGCTGATGGTGCGCGGAATGTCGCTGACCTGCAGAATCCGTGCGGGCACGTGGCGGGGGGTGGTGTTCTGGCGGATCACCTGCCGGATCCGCCCCTGCAATTCGTCGTCCAGACTCAGGTCCGGGCGCAGGCGGACGAACAGTACCACCCGCACATCGTCCTGCCAGTCCTGGCCGATGGCGATCGCCTCCACCACTTCATCGAGCTTCTCCACCTGTCGGTAGATCTCGGCAGTGCCGATGCGCACGCCACCGGGATTGAGGGTGGCGTCGGAGCGGCCATAGATGATGATCCCGTCGTGTTCGGTCAGCTCGGCCAGATCCCCGTGGCACCAGGTGTTGTCGAACTTGGCAAAGTAGGCGTCGTGATACTTGCTGCCGTCGGCGTCGTTCCAGAATCCGATCGGCATGCAGGGGAAGGCCTGACTGCAGGACAACTCCCCGGCCTTTCCGCGCACCGGTTGGCCGTCATCGTCGAGAATCTCCACTTTCAGGCCCAGCCCCCGGCACTGCAGCTCACCACGGTAGACCGGCAACAGCGGGTTGCCCAGCGCAAAGCAGCTGATGATGTCGGTGCCACCCGAGATCGATGACAGCAGCACCCGATCCTTGACCTGCTGGTAGACGTAGTCGTAGCTCTCCGGAGCCAGCGGCGAGCCGGTCGACAATATCGTCTTCAGACGCAGCAGCTTGTGGCTTTCGGCGGGGACCACGCCGGCCTTCTGCACCGCGCTGATCCATTTGGCGCTGGTGCCAAAAACGCTGATTCCCACCTCATCAACCAGATCCCACAGGGCATTGGCATCCGGATGCGAAGGTGATCCGTCGTACAGCACCACGGTGGCACCCACTGCCAGCGCCGAGACCAGCCAGTTCCACATCA
>JAGRJL010000580.1 GCA_020442775.1 Lysobacterales bacterium
ACCGCCGACTGGATCGTCGATCTGGGCCCGGAAGGGGGCAGCGGCGGCGGCGAGATCATCGCTGCGGGAACGCCGGAGGCGCTGACCGAGGAAGCACGCTCGCATACCGGCCGCTTCCTGGCCCGGATTCTTGGCGACAAGCGCAGCCAGCAGGCCGCCTGAACACGATGAGTGGAGACGGCCGACTGCTGCTGGAGCACGAGTTGGAAATTCGCTGGCGCGATCTGGACGCCTATAACCACGTCAACAACGCCAGCTATCTGACGTTTCTGGAGGAAACCCGGATTCGCTGGTTCAACTCCTTGCCGGAACCCTGGCGCGGGCCCGAATGGGAGCCGCTGGTGGCGCGCATCGAGTGCTCCTTTCGCGCGGCGGTCACCTACCCGGCCAGACTCAAGATCGCGCTGATCGCCGCGCGGGTGGGCAATACCTCGCTGGCGGTCGCCCACCAGATCACCGATGTCAGCGACGGCCGGCTCTATGCCGACGGCATGACCGTGATCGTCTGGGTGGACCCGCGTACCCAGCGGCCGCGGCCGTTGCCCGATTTCGTCCGTCAGGCGGCAACCCGATGAGGCCCTACGAGCGCTCCGAGGACGGGCTGCTGGGGCAGTCACCGGCCTTTCTGGAGGTGCTCGATCAGGTCTCGCAGCTGGCCAGGCTTGATCGGCCGGCGCTGGTGATCGGCGAACGCGGTACCGGCAAGGAGCAGATCGCCGCGCGCCTGCACTATCTGTCACCGCGCTGGGATCGGCCGCTGGTCAAGCTCAACTGTGCGGCACTGGCGGAGAGCCTGCTGGAAACCGAGCTGTTTGGCCACGAAGCCGGTGCCTTCACCGGCGCGACCCGGCGCCACAGCGGCCGTTTCGAGCTGGCCAATGAGGGCAGCCTGTTCCTCGACGAGGTGTCCTCCAGTTCGCTCCGGGTGCAGGAGAAGATCCTGCGGGTGATCGAATACGGCGAATTCGAACGGGTCGGCGGTCGCGAGACCATCCGCACCGACGTGCGAATCATCGCCGCTGCCAATCTGGACTTGCCCACCCTGGCCGCCCAGCAGCAGTTCCGCCTCGATCTGCTCGACCGGCTGGCCTTCGACGTGATCACCCTGCCGCCGCTGCGCGCGCGCCAGGCCGACATCCTGCTGCTGGCCGAGCACTTTGCCCGGCGGATGTCGGCCGAGCTCGGTCGCGAGCTGTTCGCTGGCTTCAGCCGCACCGCCGAGGAGCAGCTTCGCGACTACGCCTGGCCGGGCAATATCCGCGAGCTGAAGAATGTGGTGGAGCGGGCCGTTTATCGCCACGAGGAGCCGGATCAGCCGCTGCATTCGCTGCAGTTCGATCCATTTGCCTCGCCCTTCAGAATCGGCGTCGCGCCTGCCCCGGCAACCCAGACTCCCACAGCGCCTGCGTCAGCGCCTGCACCGGCCGCGAGCGAAGTGGTGGCAGCTGGCGGCGATCAGGAACGAGATTGTGGCCTCTCGCTACCCG
>JAGRJL010000581.1 GCA_020442775.1 Lysobacterales bacterium
GTCGATCCTGTCCAGCAGCGTGGTCCTGACTGCGTGATCGTTCGCTCGCACGGTCAGCTGCATGGTGACCTTGTCGCCGATGATGTTGTGCTTGCTGCGGCCGTGGATCGAGCCCACGGGGATCACCCCGGCCTGCGTCGGCGCGATGCTGCGGGAAACGATGGTCTGCAGGCTGACCACGATCTGCGCCGCGACCAGCACCGGATCAATGCCCTTGTGCGGCGAGGCGCCGTGCGCGCCGACGCCGTGCACGATGATATCCACCGCGTCCGCGCTGGAGGAGCGTAGCCCGAGCGGGATCGCCAGCGTCCCGACGGGGTTTTGCGCCGCCACATGCAAGGCCAGGGCGTAGTCCGGCTTGGGGAAGCGCTCGTATAGACCATCTTCGAGCATCGCCCGAGCGCCTGAAATGATCTCTTCGGCCGGCTGTCCGATCAGCACCAGAGTGCCGGACCACTGCGACTTCCGGTTCGCCAACTGCCGTGCGGTTCCGACCAGCGAGGTGATATGGGTGTCGTGGCCGCAGGCGTGCATCACCGGCTTGATTTGCCCGTCGCGATCTTCCTGGGTGACCGTGGACGCGTAGGGCGAGCCCGACTGTTCGCGTATCGGCAATCCATCCATGTCGGCGCGGATCATCACTGTCGGTCCTGGGCCATTGCGCAGCACCGCCACCACGCCGGTTCCGCCGACCCCTTCGGTGACCTCATAGTCCAGCGCACGCAGTTCGGCGGCGAGGCGTTTGGCAGTCTGAAACTCCCGGTGCGAGAGTTCCGGATTCTGGTGAAACCACTGGAACAGCGGCGCCAGATTGGCCTGATAGTCCGCGGCCACCGCCGCGTGCAGCTCATCCTCGGCAGCTGCCGGCGAAATCAAGTACAGCGACATCAGCAGTGCAGCGATGGTCGCAAGCGCCATTGAACGTGGGCGAGCTGGGACGGTCGGGCAATGGTCGTTCATCAGATCTCCTTGCCCTGAGGCGGGCACGCGATGCAGTAGTTTCGGCGCTGATACTACTTCGGTGCGGCGGCTTTGCCGCGAGTCACTGCAAGCATTTTCCAATTGCCCGGGCCGCTCGGCGCGGCTTATCAACCGTGGCGACTTCTGTCACGATCGCGACCTTTCCCCCAGGCACCCGGTCAGCCATGCGTCTCAACAAGCAGATCAGCGAAAGCGGGCTATGCTCGCGGCGTGAGGCGGACGAATGGATCGCCGCCGGCCGGGTGACGGTCAACGGGCTGCGCGCAGAGATCGGCGCCACGGTCGGCGAGGGGGACCAGATTCTGGTCGACGGACAGCCGCTGCCCAAGCGTGCGCGCAAGGCCGGCCGTCGGCACGTCTACATCGCGCTGAACAAGCCGGTGGGCGTGGTCTGCACCACCGAGGCCGAGACCAGCGGCAACATCATCGAGTATGTCGGGCACGAGCAGCGGATCTTCCCGATCGGCCGGCTGGACAAGGATTCGGAAGGGCTGATCCTGCTCACCAGCAATGGTGACATCGTCAACCGTCTGCTGCGCTCGGAAAACAACCATGAAAAGGAGTACCTGGTTGGAGTGAACAAGCCGGTGATTCCCGACTTCCTCTCGGGCATGGCCAAGGGCGTGCGCATTCGCGGACAGCTGACCAAGCCATGCCGCACCAGCCGCCTGGCCAAATTCGGCTTCCGGATCATCCTGACCCAGGGCCTCAACCGGCAGATCCGGCTGATGGCCGCCGCCTTCGGTTATCGGGTTACCCAGCTGCGGCGGGTGCGTATCGGGGCGATCAAGCTGGGCAATCTGAAGCTGGGCAGCTGGCGCAACCTCACCGATGCCGAACTGGCCGGGCTGCTGCCCGATCGGACGGACTGGTAAAGGTACAGTGCGGGGCCGCGACGACAGCGGCCCCTGGTCTCAGTGGTCCGGGCTCGGCCCTCGTGGCGCTGCTGGGCAATCGACCGCCGGCTCCGAAGGCGCGGATGCAGCCTGGTCAGCGGCATAGAGGCAGAGCTCCGGGGCCGGCGCTTCCACCCCGGTGATGTATTCGTGCACCGAGCGCAGCCCGTCCTTGAGGCCGCGATAATGAACTCGATCCAGGCAGCTCTGGTAGGGCAGCCAGGCGAACTCAGCGTGCTCGGCAGGGTCCAGAATCACGCTGCCTTCAGCCACTTCTGCGGCGTACACCCCAATCGCCTGCATTTCCTCAAAGCGTCGGTTATAGATCAGGTAGGCGTGCTCACCGGCCCAGATGGTCTTCGCGCGCAGACCAAATCGATTCAGCAGGCGATCAATCGCCGCGGTGATCGACTCTCCTGGTTGCACCGGATTGCTGGGAATCTGCCAGAAACGACCGCCGTTGAAGTAGCGGTTGGCTTTCGCTATCGCGGTATGGAGCAGCAGGAACTCCACGACCGCCGCTCGGCGGCGGAACACCCATACATCGAAAACGCCCGCGTTCAGCTGCATGAAGGTCTCCGGTGCTAGCGGGCCTGGCTCGCCGTCAATCCTACGGTATCCATTTGCGCCCGAGCGCGCACCAGGGCGAACCTCGCTGCACCCTGATCGGGCAATCGATGGGCTGCCCATTGCAACCCGGAGTCCGACAAAATAGCGTCTCCAGGGCTGACCGGTCTGCCCCAGCAGCGGCGAAAGAGATGTCCAGTCATACGCCAACTCGCGCGCTCGCCACTGGATTCCAGGCATGCCGCTTCGCCAACGCTTATCTGCGGCTGGAGGATTTCACCCTGCTGTGGAACGGGCGCCAGCGACCCTGCTCGCGCAAGGCCTTCGAGCTGATCTGGGCTCTGGCCCAAATGCCCCGAAAAACCTTCTCAAGGGATGCGCTGATCGAAGCCGTTTGGCCCGGCGGGCAGGTGGTCGCCGATGAGGCCCTGACCCAGGTGGTGTTTCGTGCGCGGGTCGCTCTGGGACCGGCCGGCGACCTGATCAAGACGGTGCGCGGCGTGG
>JAGRJL010000582.1 GCA_020442775.1 Lysobacterales bacterium
CTGGAGAGCTGCGTCATCGCGATGCATCCGGGTGGCGCGCTGCGCTGGCGACGCTGCACGCCCAATCATCGGCGCCCGCGAATGACGCTGGCCGATGGCCGGGTCTACCTCGATCTGGGACTCACTACAGCAACTGACCCGGTATTGCTGGACAGCATCGCCCTGGACAGCGGCGAGGTGTTGCGCACCGAGCCCTACTACACCTCCAGTATCCCGCAGGCGATGGGTGATCGCCTGGTTGCATTGCGGCTGGACCCGGAAACCGGTGAGTCAGAACTGGCCAGCTATGCGCCTGAGAGCGGCTGGCGGCCGTTGCGCGCGATCACCAACGGCCTGGTCGATTTTCAGGTGCTCGATCGGGACCGGATCGTCCTGATCGAAGGCAGTGCCGCGCAAACGGAGCTGATCGCGATCGACAGTGAGGGTGAAGTGCTCTGGCGCCAGTCCGAACGCAACCCTCAACCAAGCCGGATCGAACCGCTGGATGGCGGACGTTTCGCCCTGATCAGCGGCGAGACCCTGCTCAGCCTGGCGGTTCTGGATGCCAACGGCACTCAGGTCGGTCCCACCCTGGACCAGTTCAGCGGGCTGCGTTTCGGCTCGGTCGGCGTGCTGGAGCCCGCTTCTGGCCGCTACTGGACCCCGGAGTATGACTACCAGGCGGAACAGCTCACGCTGCATGGCCTGGGAATCGACGGCAACGACATCAGCGTGACTTTAGCCGAAACGCCGGCGCAGTTTGAGCGTGAAATCGAGCTGTTGGCCAGCGATCGCTGGATCTGCATGATCAGCGTCAATCTGCACTGCACCTCGCCAGACGGCGCGCAGCAATTCTCTGCTGACCTGCTGGCTCAGGGAATCAGCTTGCCGGCTGAAATACGCCTGCGCGACAGCGATTCTGGTGGACTGGTGGGGTTGTTTGCCAACGCGAACATCGCGACCACCCTGGAGTTCAGCGATAGCGGCAGTGTGACCCAGCTGGCCCGCGAGCAGTTTCCGAGCCCGATCCGGATCGAGGCCTTCAGCGCCCAGGGTTCGCTGATTTCTGAGCGCCAAAACAACCCAGCCGGCCCGGTCATTGTCTCGCACCGGCTGGATCGGGAAGGTCGCTTGCGCTTGAGCATCCCGGTCCGTGCCGTCCGCAGTCTGAAGTCCCTGGCGGATGGGGCCGACGGTGGCACGCTGATTTTCAGTGGCCAGCCGACGCTCGGCAGTCCAGCCGAGCAAGTCCAGCTGATCGACGCGCAGGGCAACCTGGTTTGGCAACGGCCGCTTCAGAGCAGCTTCGCCAGCAGCCGCGGCGATGATCCCCGGGATGCCGGTCTGGCGATGGCGGTCAATACCGACACCCTGGTCGAATCCGCCTTTGACAGCGCCAGCGGCGAACTGCGCTGGACACGTCCCTTCGGGTCGGATCTGCTGCCTATCGACACGCTTGCGCAGCATTATCTGGACGATCCCCGGGTCGGCCGGGTGCGCTGGCAGCTGCGTCCAACCGGCTCCGCGCTGGAACTGCTTCGCACGCGCCTGAGCGACGGGGTAATCGACATCCGGACGCTGCTGCCCTGCCCACTGGGTTCCTGCGCCAGTCTGTCCGCGCTGGGCGCCGACGGCCAACTCTGGGCACTGAGCGACAGCCGCTATACCAATCGCCCGCCAGTGCTTTCGAAGGTCGACCTGATTGGTCTGGGCCAGGAGCAGATTTATCCGCCAGCTGCCCCCAGGCTGGTGCGACTCATCGACAGCGCCAACGCCGACCAGGGGCTGCTCGCGGAACAGCCCGGACCGGTGCTGGCCGAGGACGCGTACTGGTACGGATTCGTCGCCGATGAAGACGGCCACAGCAATCCCCGCTGGTGGCGCCTGCGCGGCACAACCGCAGTGCGCGGCCCGGGCGAACACAACCTGACCGTGAGCGGACCCTCCACCGGCCGTGGTATCAGCGCGGGCGAGGCGATCATTGGCACTGCCGCGCTGCAGCCGATGAATGACGGCCAATGGCGACTCGATGATGATCTCGACGTTCCGATGGCCGGCAGCGTCCCGCTGCGGCTGTCCCGACACAAGGTTCTCAGTCCCAGCAGCAACGACAGCAACGCCCGACTGTGGCGCCCAGCCAACGGTCTGTCGGGCTTCTTTTACCAGGCCGCGGCGGAAGGCGGCCGCTGGGGCCTGCCCTCGGGCCGCTGGCTGGCCTTGCGGCAAAGCTCGGCGAATCAGTGGCAGCTGGTCCTCGAGCACGACAGTCGCGATCAATCCATGCGCTTGCCCGGACAGGACTCCGGCAAGACCACCACCGTGGTCGGATCGGTGCGGATCCAGCCCACCGCTTGTCACGCCGCGCGCCTGCAGTTCAACCTGCTGCGGCCCAGAGACTATCCAGAGCTATTGGCGCTGAACGGCGAACTCGCGCTCAGCCGTCAGGGCAGTTGTCAGTAGCATTTGGTGTAGGCGCGCACGATGCCGTGCGCGCCTACTCTGACCCCGCTGACAGCCGGGGGGCAGCCCCTCAGGTACCGATCAGCAAGCTCCTCCCGGTTCCCGCGAACTACAGCTGCGCTCAGTCGCCTCCAGGGCCCAGCGCGCGCTTCGGGAAGGGCGGCGGCGGCGGCGCTTTGGGTGGAGTGGCGGGCAGCTGCTTCATGATCTCTTCGATGGCGCGATCGAGCTGCGGGTCGCGGCCGGCGTTGACCGCCGAAGGCCACTGTTCGATCTCGATGTCCGGGGCCAC
>JAGRJL010000583.1 GCA_020442775.1 Lysobacterales bacterium
AGCGGCAATCGCGTGACCAAAATCCTGGCGGAGAGGGGCGCAGTTCCCGTTCTTTGTTTCGAGGGCGCGGCGACCTGGCTGGCTGGCGGCGTCAGCGGACTGTCGATTGCGCTGAGCGGCTATGTGAGGGATGGAGCCGGGCAGTCCCAGGGTCAGGGGGTCAGCTACTGGAGCGCCGGACGGATCGGCGGGTTGATTCCGACCTGGTATTTCCACTCCCTCAGCTATGACGACCGGGTCTACAACCCCTGGCTGGCAGTTGAAGAATCCGCTCGCGTTCGCTATCCGGTGCGCTGCCTGCTCGGGGCGCCGGGCGCAGCGCCCGACGCCCAGATCAGTGCCGACTAGCGCGCCGCCAGCCCATTAGCGCCCTCGGGGATGAAGTCCACTGCCGCCAGCGGAATCAATCCACCATTGGGCTGGATCCGGAACCCGACAATCTGCTGACTGCCGCCGACCAGCGCATAGATGAACTGCCCGTTGCCGCTCAGGGCGATATCAATCGGCCGCCCGCCGGTGCTGGCGGTCACCCCATTGTCGTCGAGCAGGCTGAGCGCGCCGTCGAAGCCAACGCTGTACCCGGAGATGGTGCCGCTGCCGGTATTGGTGACGTAGGCGTAGCGGCCGTTTGGGGTCAACTCCACCCAGCAGTTGGCAGTCTGGTTGGTGGGCGCAGAAGCAACGATGGTTTCCAGGCTGCCATCCTCACCCAGCCTGTAGGCGGAGGTGGCGCTGGCATCGGCGGCGCCGCCGAAGGCTTCGGAAACAAACAGCTGATTGCGCTTGCCAAAGGTGAATCCGAAGGGCGTCATGCCGTTGGACTCGGTGACTACCGCTTCACCCGGCAGGCCAAACGCATCCACCGGGAAGCTGAGTATGCGGCTGGTCGCCTTTTCGGTTACCACCAGCTGGCGGCCATCGGGGGAGAAGCCGATCTGCGCCGGGCCGGTACCGGTGGTGCTGAGCAGGCGGCTGCTTCCCGCCAGCGGCTGCAATCGTCCCGTGCGGCTGAGCCTGAAACCGGCAATGCTGTCGCTGCCGGCGTTGAGCACGTAGACCAGGCCGCCGTGCTCGGTCACGCTGACCGGGCGGCTGCCGCCCGAATCGGCGGTATCGATCCGCAGCAGGCCGCGCTCACGTATCTGCAAGACGGAAACGCTGTCGCTGCCGGCGTTGACCGCCAGTAGCCAGCCCTGGTCCTGGGTCAGTCGCAATGCGCCCTGGTTGCCCAGGCCGCCGCCGCTGCCGTTGCCGCCGCTGTAGACCGAGCCGGCGGCCTGCAGACGGCCATTGGGGAAGCGATCGTAGACCAGGATCTGATTGCCGTTGGCCGCGTTGCTCATGGTGTAGACCGCGCCCACGTCGGCGCGCGCGCGCTCGGGCAGATTGACCTGCGCCCGGGTAGAGGTGCTGGTCACGCCGACCACCAGGGCCAGCAGCAGGATGATGCGTGAGTACATGATGGAACTCCTGATCGTATCGCGACGCGAAATTGCGCCTGCATGGCGATAACGATGGAGCTCTCAAAAGGGTTCCCGGGGTGCCAACCGTGAAGGTCGGGCAGTCGCTGGCTGCACAACCGTCGCGGCCGCGTGGACGAGGTTCAGAGGTGCTGGGTGGCCTTGGCGAAAGCCAGTTCGATCAGCGCCTGAGGGTCCATGCTGGAAATCAGTACGCAGAGCACGCCGCCCTCCGGCTCGGGCCAGAACACCGCGGTCAGCTCGCCGATCCGATAGACCTGAAAGCGGATGCCCAGATGCTCGTGCTGCTGCCAGGCCGGCGACAGCTGCGCCAGCGAGCCGACAAACATCTCGCACAGCAGGGCCTGGCCGTCCGGATTGCGATAGACCACCAGGGCGCTGGCCTGCCCTCCGGGCGAAAGAACCTGGCCCCCTTCGATCTGCCAGCCCATCATCCCCAGATCGAACACCCGCATCGGGAATTCGATGCCAGCAGCGACGAAGGATTGCTCCATCTGCAGCGCGCTGGCCGGCTGCAGAGCCAGCGTCATCGCGCCCGAATCAAGGGCCGCGTAGTCCCGTGCGACCCGCTGCGGCCAGTCGCTCGAGACCGGCTCGCGCAGATTGGGCAGCCACAGCGCCAGTCCGAATAGCAACGCAGCCGCGGCGAGCCAGCGTAGTGGCCTGTGCTGCGGACGACCCATCGTTGCGGGGCGGCTGCGCAGCGGCAGTTCGGCGACCGCTGCGTCAGGCCGCACAGGGGCAGGCTGATCGTGTTCCCTGGCAAGCCGGGAGAGTGCCGCCTGGCTGTAGCCCATCGCCGCCGATTCGCGACGACAGCGGGGGCATTCGGCCAGATGCGCCTCGGCCGCCGCTCGCTCGGCCGGACTCATCCGTCCGTCGATCAGATCCATCAGCCGCTCTTGCAGATGTTCGGTCGTGTCAGTCATCTGCCTTTTCCTGATCGGCATAGCCTTCGGATCGAGCGTAAGGCAGCAGCGCGGCAAACAGCAGCTTGCGCCCCCGGTATAGCCTTGATCGCACGGTGCCGATGGCGCATTCCATCACCAATGCCGCCTCTTCGTAGCTGAGTTCGGCAATGTCCACCAATACCACCGCCCGGCGAAAATCCTCCGGCAGTTGCTCCAGCGCGGCCGACACTTCCGGGCCGACCCGATCCCAGCGGTCGGCCGGGCTGCCCAGCGGCGCGGTGGACTGGTCCAGCCAGCGCTCATACTCCTGTTCCAGATAGGCAATCTGTTCGGCATCCCATTCACGCTGCGCCTTTCGGTAGCCGCTGTTGAACAGCGAGTACATGATGCTAAACAACCACGCCTTGCAGTTGGTTCCCGGGGTGAATTGATCGAAGCAGCGCCAGGCCTTGAGGTAGGTGTCCTGAATGAGGTCACCGGCGATTTGGCTGTCGCGAGTCAGCTGGACGGCGCTGCGCCGCAGCAGCGGCAGGAACGGCAGCGCCAGTTGTTCGAATTGCTGACGCTGGTCCACGCTCACTCGAGCCGCACTGTGCTTCACGCCAGGTTTCCGTCACTCGAGCCGGTCCCTGCATAAGACCGACATGGCGCATTTTCCTGACAGCGCCCGTGGCCTGCCGACCCCGGCGCAGTCCATCACAATCTCTCCATACTCGATCCACATTCGCTGCCCATCCTGCAAGTTCCAACGGCTGGCTGCCGTTAGCAAAAGCGCGAGTGCGAGGATGGGGACAATGGCAAGCAGGTTCTGGAAGGGCTATCTGACGACGCTACTGGTGGGATTGAGCGTGAGCTGCGCGGCGATCGCGCAGACCCCGCCGCCACCGCCGCCACCGCTGGGTCCGCCGCCGGTACCGCCGCAGAATCCGCAGACCGAAGCGAAGATCAATCTCGGCAAGGTGCTGTTCTGGGAAGAGCAGCTGTCGGTATCCGGCACCGTTGCCTGTGGGACCTGTCACCGTCCTTCTGATGGCGGCAGCGATCCGCGCAGTGCCTTCGCCAACGCCGGCAGCACTCATCCGGGGCCCGACGGGGTCTACAACAACGGCGATGACATCCAGGGATCGCCTGGCGTTCCCTCGCATTTCGCCAATGGCTTCTATGAGCTCAGCAGCAACTTCGGGCTCAATCCCCAGGTCGGCGGGCGCAAGTCGCCGTCGATGATCAACGCGGCCTATTCACCGATCCTGTTCTGGGACGGCCGGGCCGGGACCAGCTTCACCGATCCGGACACCGGCCAGGTGCTGATTCCCAACGGCGCGGCACTGGAAAACCAGGCGCTGGCGCCGCTGCTGGACGTCGCCGAGATGTCTTCGATGGGTGCGATGGTGGGTGATATTGCCGGCCGTCTGGGCGGCGCGCGTCCGCTGGCGCTGGCGACCGAGATTCCGGCTGCGCTTGGCGCCTGGATTGCCGATCGAGGCTATCCGGCGCTGTTCAACGAGGTCTTCGGCAGCCCTGAAGTGACGCCGGCTCGGATCGCGATGGCGATGGCCAGCTACCAGCGCTCGCTGTTCTCCAATCAGGCACCCATCGACGCTTTTTTCGCCGGTCAGCCCAACGTGTTGACCCCACAGGAGGCGCAGGGTCAGCAGCTGTTCGGCGCCAACGACTGCCGCGCCTGCCACGCCGGCAACCGCTTCACCGACGAAAACTTCCGCTACATCGGCGTGCGCCCGGTGCCCGAAGACCTGGGTCGCTTCAATCAGACCGCCAATCCGGGCGACCGTGGCGCCTTCAAGGTGCCCAGCCTGCGCAATGTGGAGCTGCGCGCCCCCTACATGCACAACGGTCGCTTCGCCACGCTGGAAGAGGTGGTGGATTTCTATGATCGCGGAGGGGATTTCAACGCGCCCAACAAGGATCCCAGGGTGCGTCCGCGCGGCCTGACGGCACAACAGAAACAGGCGCTGGTGGCATTCCTCAAGCGCCCCCTGACCGATCCGCGGGTGGGCCCGGAGAGCGCCCCCTTTGATCGCCCCACGCTCTATTCCGAAAGTGACCGGGTACCGCAGATCATCGGCAGCGCGGTGGTTGGCAGCGGCGCCATCGCTCCGCAGATTCACGCGATCGAGCCGCCGCTGCTGGGCAACGCGAACTTCACGGTGGGCGTCAGTCGCGCCCTGGGCGGCGCGCAGGCCACCCTGGTGGTGAGCCACAGTGATCCCGGAATCCAGGCAAGCGTGCCCACCGGTGACTTCGCCAACATTGGCGGCACGCTTGCCGGCAGCGGCGCCGGCGCTGGCTACGCCTCAATGCAGCTGGACCTGGGTAGCGACCCTGGCCTGATCGGTCAGACCCTGTTCGGCCGGGTCTACATCGACGACCCGGCAGCAGCCAACGGATTGGCGATCACCCAGGCCTTCCAGATCAATGTCTTCGGGGTCAGCGACGAGTTGATGAGCGACGGATTCGAGTAGGGCAATCAGCGCCGCGAGTCGCGCACCGGCTGCGGCGCCAGCAGAAAGCTGATGGCATAGAGTCTGTCGTCGGCTTCCCTGCGGCCCGGGCGCAGCAGATCGCTGAGCTCCTGCAGCAGCTGATTGGCGCGGCGCAGCTCCGTCCGATTGAGCCAACCCTTGCCGCGGGCCGCCCACAGCTCGCGTTCCTCTCCTTCCAGCACCGTGTTCGGATCAGCCAGACCGCTGGCGAAGTCGTCGGCGCTGATCTTGAGCATGCCCCTGACCACCTGGCGCAGGGCCTGCTGGCGCTCGCCGGTCGCCGGCGCATAGCGCAACTTGACCCGTCCTTGGCCCGCCGGCGTCCGGATCCGATAGCGCCTGCCGGTCGCCGGGTCGTCATCAAGCTCGACCAGCAGCTCGGCCGCGACCAGCTGCCTCAGGTGGTAGTAGAGCCCGTCCATCGGCCGCCCCAGCTGTTCGGCGATTTCGCGCACGCTGGCCTCGCCGCCCAGTGCCTCGATGGTGTCGAAGATTTCCTGACGCACGCCGTTGGCCAGTACGCGGAGCCCGCTGATGCTCTCGATGGATCTTTGGGGTGCCATTGGTTGACTTGAGTTCGTTGAAATATTGATTGATTATTCAACAAACTCCGGTCGAATCCAACCCATCATCACGAGGTCATCCGATCATGTATCAGCCCCTTCGCGGCTTTGCCGGCGCCCTGCTGCTGCTCTGTGCCCACGCGCTTCGGGCGCAGACGCCCGACGCGGCAGAGCTGTTTGCCCACTTTCGTCAGGCCAGCGGCGGAGAGGCCTGGGAGGCGGTCACGGTGCTGGTCGCCGAGGGCGAAGGGAAGATCGGCGGCATGAGCGGGGCGGTCAGCAGCGTCGAGAACTTGCGTGACGGACGCTTCCGCACCGAGTACGCACTGGGGCCGGCGGTCGGCGGCGATGGTTTCGACGGCCAGCGGATCTGGACCATGCAGGGTCGTGGCGAGATCGACGAGGTGACCGATCCGCCACAGCTGGAACGCACCCGCACCCAGATCTGGATGACCCGCCAGGGTTTCTGGGCGGACGAGCTGCTGGGTGCCCGGTTGGGCGCGGTGCGCTTGATCGACGACGCGGAGGGCGCTCGCTATGGGGTGGAGGTGACCCCGCCAGAGGGCTCCCCCATCGAACTGGTCTTCGATCATGCCAGCGGCCTGCTGGTGCAGACGCGCGCGCAGGAGGGCCTGGACCTGGTGGTCGTCAGCTACCAGGATTTTCGCCGCAGCGAGGGCGTGGTGCTGCCCTTCCGTCAGGTGGTGGATCGCGGCGACCCACGCAACCAGCTCACCCTGCAATGGGCGCGTTACGCACCGGCCGAGCAGCCCACAAACGTGGCCTTTGATGCGCCGGAGACGGGCCCGGCCGACTTCCATTTCGTCGACAACCAACCGGTGGAGATCGATTTCCAGCTGATCAACAACCACATCTATCTCACTGCTGAAGTGAACGGCAAGCCCCATCTGATGCTGTTCGACACCGGCGGCATCAATCTGCTCAGCCCGGGCGCAAGCGAGCGCCTGGGACTGCAGTCCGAGGGCCAGATGGCGGTGCGCGGGGTCGGCGAGAAGCGCCAGGATCTGGGAATGACCAGGGCCAACAGTCTGCGCGTCGGTGGCTTCGAGCTGATTGATCCGGTGCTGATGGTGATCGACATCGAGCTGATGCAGCCGGTGGAAGGAGTGAAGATCGAGGGGCTGCTGGGCTTTGAGGTGTTCAAGCGCGCGGTGGTGCGGATCGACTACCCGGGGCGCAAGATCACCCTGTATCCACCCAATCAGGCGCCAGCGCTGAAGGGCACCGTGCTGCCGTTCACCCTGCGCGGGCGCACGCCGGTGGTGGAGGGGGAAATCGACGGGATCCCGGCGCGGCTGACGGTCGATACCGGATCGCGCGGAGCGGTCAGCTTCCACGCCCCCTTTGCCCGGGAGAAACAGCTGCTGGAGCGCTATCGACCACGCTTTCAGGCGGTCAACGGCTGGGGCTCCGGCGGTCCGGTGTATTCCCATCCGGTGGCGGTTGGCGAGCTGAAGATCGGCGAGCAAACGCTGCACGATCTGGTCGGCGACATCTTCACCGGCGACAAGGGTGCTTTCGCCTCACCTGACAGCGATGCCAATATTGGCAGCGGCACCTTGAAGGCCTTCGTGGTGACCTTCGACTACGCCAATCGGCGGATCAGTCTGGAACGCAGCAACGACTATGAAGCTGATGGTTACGAGCGGCTGGGCATGTGGTTCAACCAGTCGGCACGAGGCCCCTACCTGGAGGTGATGGCGGTCACTCCGGG
>JAGRJL010000584.1 GCA_020442775.1 Lysobacterales bacterium
TGGCGGCGCAGATCCCGATCAAGGGCGACGAGGCCGCCAATTCGGCCGCTCTGGCCAAGGTTCGCGCAGACAAGGAGCGTGAGGCGGGCGATGGGCATGACGGCACCTGGGTGGCCCATCCAGCGCTGGTGCCGATCGCCGAAGAAATCTTCAATCGATTGATGCCGCAGCCCAATCAGCTGGACAAGCTTCGCGCCGAAGTGGAGGCCTCGGCGGCCGAGCTGATCGCGCCGGCCAGCGGCACCATCACCGAGGCAGGGGTACGTAACAACATCGAGGTTGCGATCCTCTACCTCGCCGCCTGGCTGGGCGGGAATGGCTGCGTGCCCATTCATCATCTGATGGAGGACGCCGCCACTGCGGAAATCTCCCGCGCCCAGCTCTGGCAATGGGCGCGCACCGGGGCCCAGACCGACTCCGGCATCACCTTGACGCTGCCGCTTCTAGAGCAATGGCTCAAGGAGGAAAGCGCCATACTCATGCGTACGGATAGTGCGCTGGGGATGACTTCGACCGACCTCGACGAGGCAGCGGAACTACTGTGGGAAATGATCAGCGCTGACCAGTTTCCCACCTTCCTGACCCTGCCGGCCTACGACCGGCTGATCGCAAGAGAGAGAGCATAAGATGGCATACATGAGCGCTGCTGAGCTGGAGCAAGACTGGCGTGACAACCCGCGGTGGGCTGGCGTTTCCCGCCCCTACAGTGCGGAAGAGGTCGTCCGCCTTCGCGGTACCGTCCCGGTCGAGCACAGCCTGGCCAAACTCGGCGCAGAGAAGCTCTGGCGCTATCTGAACACCGAAAGCTGGGTCAACGCCCTTGGCGCGCTCACCGGCAACATGGCGATGCAGCAGGTCAAGGCGGGCTTGAAGGCGATCTATCTGTCCGGCTGGCAGGTCGCCGCCGACGCCAACACGGCAGGCGCGATGTACCCGGATCAATCGCTGTATCCGGTGGATTCGGTGCCCAACGTGGTTCGCCGCATCAATAACGCGCTGCTCCGGGCCGATCAGCTCAGCCATGCCGAAGGCGATGACAGTCAGGACTGGATGCAGCCGATCGTGGCCGATGCCGAAGCCGGTTTTGGCGGTGTGCTCAACGCTTTCGAGCTGATGAAGCACATGATCGAGGCCGGCGCTGCGGGCGTTCACTGGGAAGACCAGCTGGCCAGCGCCAAGAAGTGCGGGCACATGGGCGGCAAGGTGCTGGTTCCGACCCGCGAAGCGGTGCAGAAGCTGGTTGCGGCGCGTCTGGCGGCCGACACCATGGGTGTTCCGTCGATCATCATTGCGCGCACCGACGCGCTGGGCGCCGACCTGCTGACCAGCGACGTGGACGACAATGACAAGCCCTTCTGCACCGGCGAGCGCACCGTGGAAGGCTTCTTCAACACCCGGATCGGGCCGGAGCAGGCGATCTCGCGCGGTCTGGCCTACGCGCCCTATGCAGATCTGATCTGGTGTGAGACCGGGACCCCGGACCTGGCCTTCGCCCGCCAGTTCGCCGAGGCCATTCACGCCAAGTACCCGGGCAAGATGCTGGCCTACAACTGCTCGCCCAGCTTCAACTGGAAGAAGTATCTGGACGACGCCACCATTGCCAAGTTCCAGCGCGAGCTGGCGGCGATGGGCTACAAGTTCCAGTTCATCACCCTGGCCGGCTTCCACGCGCTCAACTACTCGATGTTCCAGCTGGCCAAGGGTTACAAGGCCAGCCAGATGAGCGCCTATGTAGAGCTGCAGCAGAAGGAGTTCGACGCCGAGGCCGAGGGCTACACTGCCACCCGCCATCAGCGCGAAGTGGGCACCGGCTACTTCGACCAGGTGACCCAGGTGATCGCCGGCGCCGATTCCTCGGTGACCGCGCTCAAGGGCTCCACCGAAGCCGAGCAGTTTGACAAGGTGGCCAACGGCTAGTCTTCTCAAACGCTGGATCCGCAACAAGGCCGGGTTTTCCCCGGCCTTTTTGCTGTTTGGGGAGGCAAGAGCGGAAGGTGGGCAACGGCTGACTCAGGTCTCGCCTGTATTCGGATAGCCAATCTCGCTAAAGTCGCGGCCCAGGCTCACAGGACTCTCCACAAGCTCATGCCCAATCGCGGCCTCGTACTGGCCTATCACTCGGCCAATGTCACCGGCACCGATTACGCCAGCAACGACCACATGGCGCTGACTGCTGATCTGCGCACGATCGCCGCTTCGGGCTGGCGACTATGTCCGCTTTCAGAACTGGTCGAGCATTGTCTATCGGTCAATGCGGACAATGAGCGACTGGTCGCGATCACCTGTGACGACGGCATTTCGCTGGACTACCACGACTTCGATCACCCGGCGCATGGGATGCAGCCGTCCTTTCGCCGGATCCTGAACGAGTTCGCCGATGAGCGGCCAGACCTGGACTTGCAGTTATCGTGCTTCGTGATCGCCTCACCCGACGCGCGCGAGCAGCTGGACCGCAAGGATTTCCTTTCCCTGGGGCTGTGGCCGGACCAGTGGTGGGCCAGCGCCAATTCCATCGGCATGCTGCAGATCGAAAATCACAGCTGGGACCACAACCATCCCAGTGTGGACCCCACCGCGCAGCGTCACCAGCGCAAGGGGCGCTTCGAGCCGATTGATGACTTTGAACAATGCGAGGCGGAGCTGGCCCAGGCGCAGGACTACATAGCCGCGGTCAGCGGCCGTCGGCCACGCTATTTTGCCTACCCCTGGGGGCAATCGAGCGAGTATTTGCGCACTGAATATCTGCCGCGAGAGGCGAGCAGATTGGGTTTGGAAGCTGCTTTCGGCTGTGATCTGGGTCTGGTGACGGCCGACAGCGATCGCTGGATGCTGCCGCGCGCGGTCTGTGGCGAGCACTGGCGCAGCGCCGCGCAGCTGCAACGCATGTTCGAGCAGATGAACCGTTAGTAGCGGCGGCTCGCAAGCTCTACGCCGACAGGACGATTTGCGCCTATCGATGCGGTTCGCTGCGCTCACCACATCCTACGTGACAGCTTGAGCAGTTGAACGGCTGGTCAGCGACAGCGCGGAAGCTCTGCGCCGATGGGATGATCTGCGCTATCGATGCGGTTCGCTGCGCTCACCGCATCCTAC
>JAGRJL010000585.1 GCA_020442775.1 Lysobacterales bacterium
CAGACCACGCCCAGCTATGCCAGCGGGGCCAGCATTGCCAGCCAGCCGGACTATCCGGTGAGCTTCCCCGGCGATCACTTCAGCATGTTCGACCCGCTGGGCGCGATCACCACCCTGGGCGAGATGACCATCGAGGCCGGCAGCGGTCGGCTGCTGGTGATCGGCGGCTATGGTCGCGCCAGCGGCGTGCAGACCAACGGCCAGCCGCCCAACCTGTGCGACGCCATCGACAACGATGACTGGTTCGACGACACCTCCGATGGCCCGGTTCGCGCGACCGTGGTGTTCAACGACCAATCCACCCTCGAAGCAGTCAACGGCTGGGTGGTTTGTACCGATCCGGGCTACGCCCCGCAGACGCGCAACGTAGTGTCCACCTGGGACGACATCTACGACACCTGGGTGCGCGATCTGTCGCTGGTGCCTTCACTGTTTGCCGGGGGCAGCTTCAACAGCAGCTATCAGGCGGCCTTCGACCAGGACATTCTGCCGGTCTTTCACGGCGCCTTTCTGCAGCAGTGGAACACCAATCTGCCGCAGCAGGCGATCAAGGGTCACCAGTACATGGCCAGCATCACCCCGGCCGATTCACCCAGCGCCAAGCTGCCCAGCTTTGAGCAGCTGATCCGCGATCCCAACAACGCCAGTGAAGACGACCAGGGGGTGAAGATGCCGCTCGCCCTGGGCGACGCGCAGAAGAGCTTCCTCTCGGTCACGCCGACCCAATACGCGCTGCTCAACCAGTGGTACGCCGGCCAGTTTGTGGCCAATGGCGCGCCGCTGGGCGCCGGCGAGCAGTTGGACCGGGCGAGCATGCAGAACTGTCTGGGCGGGCGATATTCGCCCGGGATCGACCTGACCTTCATCGTGCGCGACGTGAATCTGTATGCGCAGGACTGGCAGGGCAGCACCGGCCCCTTCCGGATCAACCGGGCCGAGCTCGACTACGCCAGCGCGAGCAAGAGCAGCCCGTTTCTGAGCGTCGGCTATGTGCCGCTGCGCACGGCGCCAGTGGAGCCTGGCGACATCTGCAAGTTCATGTCGCAGCCCTGGCACACCGACTACAACAGCTGCGCCACCCACACCCGCGACCCCAACCCCACCGGCAACAACACACTGTACTGGTCATGGCCCGCACAGCGGCCAGTCGCAGTGTATCCGGCAGATCGCTGCACCTACGACGGCGAGACCGGGCGCTGGAAGCTGGGCGGCCAGCTGT
>JAGRJL010000586.1 GCA_020442775.1 Lysobacterales bacterium
CGCGCGGGCATAGCCCAGAGGGCGGCGGCTGTGCAGCCAGCGCGCCTTTGGGTAGTCGCGCTTGAGCGCGGCATAGCGATCGGCGCTGGCGCCGCTGCAGCTGATAATCACCTCGAAATCTTCGTTCACGCCTGCCAGCGCGCGATAAAGCGCCGGCAAACAGCTCGAAAGCAGCTGCGGGCTGTCCCGGTCCGGGATCAGTACGCTCAGCCCGCGATTCCAGCATGTCGCCGGCGGTGGGCGCGGTGAATTCGGCCAGACCGGCGCGATTCGATCAGCCAGCGCCAGCGCCCCGCGCAGCAGCCACCAGGAAGGTCCGCGCATGCTCAGCCCTGGCCCACCCGCAGCGACAGCAATCCCACGCCCAGCTCGCGCAGGTCCGCACCGCCATCGCGCAGCGCGGGTCGGAATCGGTGCGCAACCTGCAGTTCGATGGTGACAGTGCCGCTATGGGGCGCGCGCAGCTCCAGCATCATTTCGAGGTCGCGGGTACCGGAATTGCGTCCCACTACCGGCGCCTCCACGCCGGTGCGCAGCTGGATCTGGTTACCGCCCGCGGCCCATGGCAGCAGCAGCCTGAGCGCAATGCGCTCGCCCGCTTCCGCACTGACTCGCAGCAGCGCGCGCGGCTTGCTCCAGACCAATCCGGTCCCGTCCCCGGGGTGCCAGCCGGTCAGCAGCGCGCTCATCCCGCTGCGGCCCGGCAGCACCTGGCGCGGCGCCGGCTGTGGCCGGTGCACCCGCTTGTACGGACACTGGCGGCAGTGCGGATCCTCACCCAGCAGATAGCGCTGGCGGAATGCCAGATATTTCTCGCCCTGCCAGATCTGTTCGAGGGTCTCGGTGTGCAGATCGCCCAGGAAGATCTGGTCGCGCTGCTCGCAGCTGACCACCCGGCCATCGGCGAGCACGTGCACGGTTTGCCAGGGGTCCTGGTCGCAATCTGCAATCTGAGCCCCGGACGGGAGCTCCCCGGGGAAATAGCGCGGGCTGCCGTCGATGGCGGTCGCATCTGGGCATTGTCCGGCTACCTCGGGCGTGGATAGCTCGATCGCCAGCTGCGGATGCTGTTGACGCAGTCGGTGCACCATCTCGGCGATCGTGGCGGCGAATTCCGGCCGCAGGCGCCCATCGCTCAGCTCGGCTTCGAAGCGCTCTTCAATCGGATCGCGACGAATCACCGGATGGACCGCAACCTTTGACAGTCCCAGCTGTGCGGCATAGTCGACCACCGCGGGCAGCTGATTCAGATTGCGCTGCATCGCGACGAAGGCCAGGTCGATGTGCAGCCGCCGTGGCGCCCGCGCCGACAGGGCGACCAGCCGTTCCAGCCGCAGACGCAGCGCGTCCAGTTCGTTGAAGCGATAAATCTGGCGGAACTGCGCGGCCGACAGGGTGTGCAGGGAGACCGTGAGCTGGCTCAGCCCGGCCATTGCCAGTGCCTCGATCTTGCTCTCCGGCAGGGCCGCCAGTGCGGTGACCAGCTCGACCGCCGCGCCAGTGCCTGCGGCCAGACCGATGGCTTCGATCAGGTGCGGATAGTGGATCGACTCGCCCGAGTAATTCAGCCGAATGATCTCCGGCTGTGAGAGCGATGCAATCAGTCCGCGATAGAGCTCAAAGTCCATGTGCAGCCCGGCGCCGCGCAGCAGCTTGCGCGAGCAGAACACGCAGTCGAAGGGGCAGCGCGAGGTCAGCTCTATCCACAGGATGGTGGGCAATGGCAGACAGCGCAGGGCTGCTTCCTGCGCCATTGCGCTTGCGCAAGCCGGTGCTGTGGATAGCGACATCAGATGCAGTGCTCCATGGCCATCGTCTGCGGGTTCAGAGCCTGATGACAGAACAGGGCCGCCCAGGTGCAGGGGCCCGGATCGCCCTGAAGCTGCGCAAAGGGTAGCGCGCCGGTGTCAGTGACCGCCTGTTCCAGCCTCACAATCAGCTCGGGCAGGCGTGGATGATCGGGGCAATACAGTCTGGCCAGACGGACCCACTGCGCGAGCACATCATGACGCTCGTGGGACGCCATCCCCGGCGCCTGCGCCAGATCATCCAGGCGCTGCCGGAGCAGAACCAGCGTGGCCTCCGGTAGCGCTTCGAGCGCGACCCCCTGGGCGATGCCTTCCAGCGCATAGAGTGCCGCATGCGCGCTGTCAGTATGAATCGGTCCGGCGATCTGGGTCGCCGCGTCCCGCAGCAGTTGGTCCGCTGCGCGAGTCAGGACGGCGGGGATGGTCAGCTGACGCTGGGCCAGCAGCAGGGCGGCGCCCACCTTGGCCTGATAGGGGCCGCTGCGGGTGCTCCAGCGGTCGGGCAATCGATCACCTGTGACCAGGACTGGCATCAGCTCACCGTGATTGTCCAGCAGGCGCACCAGCTGCGCGGCCAGACCCGCGGTCAGCGCCTTCGCTTCGGCGCAACCCATCAGCGATGCAGAGCGTGCTGCCGCCACCCCACGCAGGATCATTGCCAGATCAAAGGCAAACAGTCCCTGATTGCGCCAGTCGGCGGCTGCGCCGGGCGATGGGCGCGTCCGCAGGTCGCTGTCCAGCCAGTGTTGCAGCCAGACGCCAACCGCCGCCGCGCGCCGGGGCAGCGACCAGGCCGGGTCGGCGCAGGACTGCAGCCAGGCCAGCCAGCTCAAAGCGTAGCCGGCAATTTCCGGATAGGCATAGCGCGGCCGACCGTCCGGCTCGAAGCTGCCTATCACCGCGCCATCGGCTGCGGGAATCTGCCGCAGCAGCCATCGCTGGACCCGCGCAACCGGACTGGAATGCTCGCTCAATCGTTCAGGCCGGGAGCGCAAGCGCCTGCGCCGGCGGCGCGCGCCGGGCCAGCAGCGCCGCGACCACGCTGCGCGCGATGCGGGTGCCGGCCAGTCCGTCACCCCAGGGTGAGGTCTGCTCAAAGGGCATCCTCGCGGGGCGGTCGCGGTCCAGCAACTGGCGCAATGCCTCCGCGAAACCGGGGTCGGATGCGGCGCAAAGGCGCGCGTGGCCACTGGCCACGCTCTGTGGGCGTTCGCTGCAGCGCCGCACGATCAGTCCCGCGGCACCCAGATAGGGCAATTCTTCCTGCACCCCGCCGGAATCGGACAGGATCCGACCGCACGCCCGCAGTCGGGCGATGAACTGATCATGCGGCAGCGGCTCGCACAGGCGCACGCCCGGCTGCTGACCGAGCTGATCGCGAACCCGCTGGGCCAGTCGGGTATTGCTGTGCAGCGGCCAAAGCACCCGTAGCGCAGGGCGCTCTTGCAGTACCTGGTCGAGCGCCCGGCAGACCAGATCCAGACCCGAGTCCCAGTTCTCGCGCCGATGCAGGGTCACCATCAGATCGACTCGCTCATCTTCCCAGGTGGGCTGCTGGGCGCGCGCCAGCAGCCAGCGCAGCGCGTCCACCGCGGTGCTCCCGCTGACCTCGATCTGCGCGTCGTCCACCCCTTCGGCCAGCAGCGCCTCGCGCGCGCTCCCGGTGGGCGCATAGTGGCGCCAGGCACGGCGACTGATCAGCCGACGCAGAGCATCCTCGGGATAGGGGTCACGCGGATCGGGCGAACGCAATCCGGCTTCGACGTGAATCAGCGGTCGCTCCAGTTCGGCGGCCGCGCGGGCTGCTGCGTAGGCGCTCCAGGTATCTCCCTGAACCATCACCGCGTCTGCGCCCAACGCTCTGAACAATGCCCGCAGGCGATGGCGCTGCTCGCGTTCGGCCGCGCGCCAGTGCCCGTAGCTGGGCAGTTGCGGCAAATGCATCGCGTACAGACCCCATTGATCGAAGACCCGGCTGACTTCCAGCGATTGCTGGCCCGCGGCGACGACGGTCAGCGGCAGTCGTCCATCGGCCAGCAGCGCGCTGACGATCGGTGCCAGCTTGATTGCCTCGGGTCGAGTGCCGGCAACGATCAGCAGGTGACCCGGGGTGGGTTCCAGCGCGCGGCAATAGGGCGATCGCATGCCGATGGACTCGGTGGGAAGGTGGCCCAGTGGACCGCGAAAACCTGTCGGGGTTCCCGCCCGTTCAGCTCGACGCCGGGCGGCCGGGCGCTGGTCTACACTATTGCCAGATTGCGCGGAGCCCAACCATGATCGAACTGTATTACGCGCCAGGCACCGCCAGCCTGGTGGTGCACTGGCTGCTGCTGGATCTGGGTGTGCCGCATCAGCTGAGGCGGCTGGATCTGGATGCCAGAGAGCACAAGCAGGCGGCCTACCTGGCGCTCAACCCGGCCGGGGTGGTACCCACGCTGGTGATCGACGGAGAGGCTATTTTCGAGAGCGCGGCAATCGTGCTGCACCTGGCCGATCGCTACCCTGAAGCGCAGCTGGCGCCGCCGCCCGGGAGCCTTGAGCGAGCGCGCTATTACCAATGGATCGTCCACCTGGCCAACCAGCTGATGCCGGCCTTCAGACGCTGGTTCTATCCTCAGGAAGCCGCTGACGAAAGTGCGATTGACGCCGCCCGTGATGCGGCCAGGGATGCGATTGAAGCGATCTGGGAGCGTATCGATGCGCATCTGGCCAAGCAGGGTCCGTATCTGCTGGGTTCCCAGCCCAGCGCCGCCGACTTCCTCCTCACCATGCTGATGCGCTGGTCGCGCAACATGCCGCGTCCGGCAACCGACTGGGCACACCTGGGCGAACTCGCGCTGACCATGAAGGCGCGGCCATCTTTTACCCGGCTTTATGAGATCGAGGGACTGACCGAGTGGCGCTAGTCAGTCTCGGCAAGTGGACGCGGCCGTTGTGCCCGCACCACCGTCAGCCCCAGGGCGCGCTTCGGTCCTACAAGCCGCCGCCTTCTGGCAACTGCCGACGAGTGGCTGGCGCTCCCTCGTGCTCTCTCGAGTCGGCCAGCTGAGCGCTGGCGCCGCTGCCCGAGCGGCATCCAGAGAAGAGGTCGAGTTCCGGCTGGTACGCTCGGGTCTGTACATCCATCACTCCGAGCACCGAGTGGAACAGGTTATCGTGGTTCAGTGAGGCATCGGTGCGCTGCTGCAGGCACTGTTGATCAAGCCCGCGAGCTTGGCTAAAGGTCGGCGAGAGCCACAGGAACATGGGGATGTGAGTTTGTTCCGACGGCGCCATGAACTGTGGGGCGCCGTGCAGATACATCCCGTTCTCGCCGGTGGATTCGCCATGATCGGCGACATATAGCATCGCGGCATCAAATTGTTCGGCGCGGCTGCGCAGCAAGTCGACGATTTGCCCCAGATTGTGGTCGGTGTACGCGATGGTGTTGTCGTAGGTGTTGACAATCTCCTCGCGGCTGCAGTCCTCCAGCTGATTGCTGTTGCAGGCCGGACTGAAGCGCTCGAAGTCCGTCGGATAGCGCTCGTGATAGGACGGCCCATGGCTGCCCTTCTGGTGCAGTATCACCACATCCGGTGGTTGCTCGGCATCCATCAGCTGGGCCAGTTGGTCGACCAGGATGTCGTCAAAGCATCCGGCACTGCTGCACCAGCGGGGGTCGTCATCATCGGCCACCGACTTTTCTTCAACTCCGTCAGCCACATGCTTGCTGCCGGTGTTGTTGTCGATCCAGACGACTTTCAATCCCGCCCGATTGAGTACGTCGAGCAGGCTCTCGCGGCCCTGCACCCGGCTGTCGCTGTAGTCCGCCTGGGCCAGGTCGGAGAACATGCAGGGCAGCGACACTGCGGTGCTGGTGCCGCAGCTGGAGACGTTGGAATAGACCAGCAGCTGATCCAGCTGCACCAGCTGCTGGTTGGTCTGGCGACCGTAGCCCAACAGCTGGAAGCTGCTGGCCCGGGCTGACTCGCCGACCACCAGGACCAGCAACTGGCGCCGATTGCTCGCGTCTGCCATACGCTGATCGGCATCGGGGCGTCTGCGCGCATCTGCGCCGACCACCACGGTTTCCACCTGCTTGGGATGCAGCCGGTCCCTGGCGTAGCGGTTGGCAGCGTTGATCACGCCCAGCGGATTGAGCAGATGGCCGAGTTGGCGGTTGTTGCGTGAAACCGACGATAGCCGCTGCAGATTCGGCCACGCCACCGTGATCACCACCAGCAAGGCCAGCGCCCAGCTACCCAGCTTGCCGAGCAGATTGGCGCGCCAGCGCGGGTAGCGCAAAGGGACTCGCCAGAGCGCGATGATCGGCAGCAGCGCGATCAGCACATACGTCAGCATTCGCCCGTTGAGCCACTCGCTGGCTTCCCTCGGGTCGGTTTCGAAGACGCTCTGGATCGCCACCTTGTCGATGACCAGGCCGTAGCTGTCCATGAAATAGGCGGCGCCCGCGGCAATCGCGATCAGCACACTCCAGGCCGGCTTGGCGACGCGCGGCCAGCTGAAAAGGCCCAGCAGCGCCCACCACAACGCCACCAGCGCCAGTCCGATGCCGGCCAGCAGGGCGTAGTCCGACAGTGCGGTCGGCGGCATCGCCTGCAGCAGCTGTTTCCAGAAGGCGTA
>JAGRJL010000587.1 GCA_020442775.1 Lysobacterales bacterium
ACCGGCGGCAGCCAGGTCGCCCGCTGCCACCAGCCAAGCGCACCCAGCAAGACCAGCACCAGCAGCAGCGGCAAACCCCAGCGGCGCCGGCGGCGCAGCTTGCCCTGTGGCCGCGGGGTCACTCGCCAGCGATCGGAGACCGCCTGCTCGAATTCCCCCAGGACTGGCTCGGCGCGGCCATCGCGGCCGGCGCCCAGATCCAGATCGGGCTCACGCGGATTGCCCTCGGGCGCCGGCGCAATCGCTCCGGCGGACCCATCCAGCTGGGCCTCCAGCGCGGTCACCGCCGCAACGACGGCAGCGCCCGACTGGTAGCGATCGGCCGGATCCTTGGCCAGCAGCCTGCTCACCAGCGGCTGGGCCTGTTCGAAGCTGGCCGGCAGCGCCGGGATCGGCGAGGTCATGTGCATGATCCCCAGCGCCAGCGCATCTTCGGCTACAAAGGGCGCACGCCCGCTGAGCAGTTGGAAGCAGACCACGCCCAGGCTGTACAGATCCGATCGCCCATCGACCTGCTTGCCGCGCAGCTGTTCCGGACTCATGAACAGCGGGGTGCCGACCACGGTGCCAGTACGGGTCACTGCGCCGCTGGCGTCGACTGCCCGGGCGATGCCGAAATCCCCCAACACCGCACTGCCATCTTCGCGCAGCAGGATGTTGTCCGGTTTCACATCACGGTGAACCACGCCCTTGCTGTGCGCATAGTCCAGGGCCAGCGCGATCTCCCGCACCACCCGCAGCGTTTCGCGCAGGCCCAGGGTGTCGCTGTCACGCACCTGCACCGGCCCGCCGGCCAGATATTCCATCGCCGCGTAGTGATAGTCGCCATGGACCCCGACCTCGATGATCGAGACGATGTGCGGGTGGCGCAGCTTGGCCGCGATTCGGGCCTCGCGCAGAAAGCGCTCGCCGAAACTGGGATCAACAGTCAGCTGCGGCGCCATCACCTTGAGCGCGACCTCGCGCTCGACCAGCGCCTGCTCGGCCAGATAGACGGTCGCCATTCCCCCGCGGCCGAGCTGCCGAATAATTTTATAGCCAGGTATGTCGACCATCGAAGACCAACAGCGAAGAGGGGCTGACCGCGTCAGCGCATCAGCTTAACGGAGCCGGCCCCACTCCGATAGAGCGGCCTCTCGGCGATTGTTGAGCAAGCATCCCCTGACCTGGTCGTGGGCGGTGCAGGAATCAGCCCAGACGCTGAGCGTCAATCACGTTGGGCAGCGCGCGCAAGCGGCCGAGCAGATCCGACAGCTGGGCAAAGTCGTTGACCGCCAGATCGATTTCCACCGTCGCGCTGCCGTCCTTGGCGGCCGAGCTGTTGAGCTGGAGCACGCTGATCTGGGCCGCTGCGAGCACCGCCCCCACGTCGCGAAGCAGGCCCTGACGATCATAGGCCTCGACCCGCACCCGCACCTCGAACCGCTGTCCGCCGGCAGTACCCCACTGCACCTCGATCACCCGTTCCGGGTGACGGGAGGCCAGCGCCGCCAGACTGCCGCAGTCGGCACGATGGACGCGCACGCCGCGTCCGCGGGTAATGAATCCGGAGATCCTGTCGCCGGGCACCGGATGACAGCACTGGGCCATGCTCACCAGCAGATTGCCGACGCCGTCGATCACCACCGCGTCCTTGCTGCGCTCGGCGCTGCGTGCCTGCGGCTTGAGCGCCGGAATTTCACTCTTCGGCGGCGCGATGGCCTCATGCGCGACCCGGGCGATCTGCGCGGGGGACAGATCACCGAGCGCCACCTGGGCGTAAAGCTCATCGACACTGTTGGCGTGCAGACGCGGGAGCAACGTCTCCAGACCGCCCGCAGACAACGCCAGGCGCGACAGCTCGCGGTCGACGATTTCCTTGCCGTCGCGGACGTTCTGCTCAAAATCGAGTCGATTGAACCAGTTACGGACCTTGGTTCGGGCCCGTGCGGTGCGCAGATAGCCCTGCTGCTGGTTGAGCCAGTCACGCCGCGGTGAGGGCTGTTTGTGGGTCAGGATCTCGATCCGGTCGCCAGTGCCCGGCTGATGGGTCAGCGGCACAATCCGCCCGTTGATCTTCGCACCGCGGCAGCGGTGGCCCACGTCGGTGTGAATCTGATAGGCAAAATCGAGCACGGTAGCGCCGCGCGCCATGTCGACCACCTGGCCCTTGGGAGTCAGCACATACACCCGGTCTTCCAGCACATCGGTGGAGAAGCCGGCCAGCAGCGCGCTGTCGTCGCTGTCCTCGCGGTGCTCCAGCAGCTGGCGCATCCAGGCGACCTTGCGCTCGAAGCTGGCATCGCCGCCGCCGCCTTCCTTGTAGCGCCAGTGGGCCGCCACCCCCATTTCCGCATGCTGATGCATCTCCGGGGTGCGAATCTGCACCTCCAGGGAGGTACCGCCCGGACCGATCACTGCGGTATGCAGGGAGCGATAGTCATTACCCTTGGGGCTGGCGATGTAGTCGTCGAATTCGCCCGGGATGTACGACCACAGCCCGTGCACCACTCCCAGCGCGGCGTAGCAGGTCGGGATATCGGGCACCATGATCCGCACCGCGCGAACGTCGTAGACCTGTTCGAAGTCCACCCCCTTGCGCTGCATCTTTTTCCAGATACTGAAGATGTGCTTGGGGCGTCCGGCAATCTCGCCGTGGATCCCGGACTTCTCCAGGGCCGCACCCAGCTGCGCGATCACATCGCGGATATAGGCTTCCCGGTCATTGCGGCGGGAGCCCAGCAGCTTGGCCACGCGGCGATAGGTCTGCGGCTGCAGGAAGCGGAAGGTCCAGTCCTCCAGCTCCCACTTGAGCTGCCAGATCCCCAGACGATTGGCCAGCGGCGCATGGATGTCGGCGGTGAGCTGGGCCGCCGAGCGTTGCAGTTCGGGATCCGAATGGGCCAATTCGCGCAGCTGCACCAGCTGCCGGGCCAGCAGGATGAAGACCACGCGCAGATCACGCACCAGCACCAGGAGCAGTCGGCGCAGCCCCTCTGCGCTGGTATGCGAATTTTTCTGCTGCCACAGCTCCCAGACCCGGCGCGCTTCCAGCAAGCCGTTGAGCAGCGTCTGCAGATTGCCCTTGTCCTGCGCCGGCTGGGGACCGAGGCTCGAAACCAGCGCGGCCATCTGCTCGGAGTCCAGCAGCACTTCGACCAGCGCAGCCAGCAGCGTTTCCTGATCGACCTCCAGATCGACCAGCAGATCCAGGGTGGCCTTCGCCGCTGCATCCTGCTGGTCAGGATGCGCGACACGTTCGACCAGGGCCGTACGGACTGCTTCAGGAGCAGCCTCCCCGATCTGCTCCAGCCACTGCGCTAGCCCACGGTCGCTCGGTGGCTTCGACTGCAAGCCAGACTACCGGGCAACGCAGCCGCCACCGACGGTACCCACCTCGATAGCGAACGGCCCCTGGACCTGGCTGTTCTGGTTGGGTGGCGTGCCGTCGCCGCCGTCGTTGAGGGTCACGAAAATGCAGGCGCGTCCGTCCGGCGCGATACCGCCGCCGGCGTCGGCCAGGGCGAACAGGATCTTGCCGTCGGTGCCCACGCTGACCGGACCGCTGAGGATTCCGCTGTCGCTGTCGACGGTGACCATGAAGTTCAGTCCAATCGACGATTCGTTGCCTTCACAGGTGGGCCTCGCGGGGGGGCACTGGGAGATGTTGCTCGCCCAGTCCGGATTCCTGGCGCCGGCCGCCACGCCGGTCGCGAAGGTGATATCTCCGCCCGCCGTGAAGCTGGGCGGATCATTGACCGGGTCCACGGTCACGGTAAATACGCGGGTCGCCATGGCCCCGCCGCCGTCGGTCACCTGGACGGTGATATTGGCGCTGCCGTTGGCATCCTGTGCTGGCGTCACCACCAGCGTACGCTCGCCGTCGTTGGGTATGTTGGCGAAGCCAAGGACCAGATTGGCATTCGGAATCAGGGCCTGATTGTCGCTGGTTGCGCTCACCACCAGCGCGGCGGCCGAAGTTTCGGTGTCGGCCACGGTGAAGTTGAGGGTGCCGGTGCTCTCGTCCTCATTGATAGTCTGCGCGGCGAAGGTGGTGATGGTCGGCAATGCGTTGTTCTGGATGGTCACCAGCGCGTCGGCCTGATTGTTGCCCACCCGTGATTCGTTGTCTTGCGGTCGGGCGAACACGGCGGCATTGAGCCTTAGCTGCGAACCGATGATCGGAGGCGGGCTATTGATCACCGTGCGGCTCACGTTGAAGGTCACGTTGCCACCCACCGCGATGGTGAACGGCTGCTCGTTGGGCGCAGCACTGATGATTCCGTTGCCACTGGCGGCGGCGCAGGAGCTGCCGCCGGAGGCACTGCAGGTCCAACTGCCGCTGGTCAGCGCCGGCGGGCTGGCTGCGACCATCGGGAAGTACTCCCGAACTCGCGCCAGCGTCGCGGTGGAAACGCCTTCGTTGTTGATCACGATGCTGTAATTCAGCACCGCTGCAGGGGCGACGGTCGCTGGCGCCTGAATACTGACAATCAGATCCGGCCCGGTCAGCGGCACGAAGTTTTCGAAGCCGTCTGCGAACAATTCACTCTGCACGACTGTCGATTGCGTGGTGTTGCCCTGCAGGCACAGCGCATTGGCCGCCGGGGTCAGCACGCAGCAGGCCAGGTTGCCAGCCGGATTGCTGCCGGTTGACGACAGCTGAATCAAACCGCGCCCCTGATTGTCGTTGACGAAGTAGCTGATCCCGGAAAGCCCTCGCAGCGGCGCATAGACCAGCGGATTGGCAAACAGCTCCTGCGGGTTGACCAACTCCACCGCAACGTCGGTGGTAGCGATGGAAAACGAGGTGCACAGCACCGGCTGGCCCAGCTTCATGCGGAATCGCTTCTGGGTACTCAAGGTGGGCGTAAACAGCTGATCGGACTGGTTGGTGTCGAGATCGATAGGACCGGAACCATTGATTCCCAGTCGCAGATTGCCGGAGGCGTCAGCCGTTGATGAATAAACCAATAGAGAAATCAAGAAGGGAAAAACGCAAGCTTTCATGTGGACCCATGAGCAAACAAATTACCCCAGTGTATCCCACCGCCGGACCTTCACGGAAGCCAGACGTCGCCTGAATGGGGCCGTTCGTTTAGCTGCAGATAACGGCAGCGCGCGTTCCGGCCGGCCCTGCACCTTGCAGCGCAGCATCGGGACGCCGTGGGCTGCTGATTCAGCGGGCACTCTCGATCTGCTTCACCAGTCGGTGCAGGCGCTTGGCCGACACCGGGATGGCGGTGCCCAACTCCTGCGCGAACACCGACACCCGGTACTCCTCGATCGCCCAGCGCAGCGGATCCAGCTGCGCCTCGCTGACTCCAGACTGGCGCAGACGCTGCATGGCCTGATCAAACGGGGTGATTTCCAGCTGCTTCAGTTGGTCCTTGCCGGGATCGAGCAGCATCCGCTCCAGCCGCCTCTGCGCGGCCTGCAGATAACGGTCGATATGACCCAGCCGCTCGGTGCTCCAGCGACCGGCGAATCCGCTACCCAGAAGCCGCTCCAGCTGCTCTCGCAGGTCGGCCAGATTGGCCGTTGCGAAGCCCATCATCGGCGGCTGCATGCCGCGCCGCAGCTCACCATAGCGAACCAGCAGGCGCTCGATCTGCTCGCTGCGTTCACTCACCGCAGGGCCCAGGCGACCGCGAATCTGCTGGGCATAGCGCGCAAACTTTTCGGCCTCGCGAATCGCCCCGGCATCGGCGCTCAGCTGAACAAAGGCGCCCTCGACCAGGTCCTCGGCGATCGCCTCGGTGCCGCCAATCGGCGCCGCCTGCAGCGCCGCCTGCGCAGACAACGGCAGGTGGCGGCGCCAGTAGCGCAGCTGGTCATCCAGATGACGGCGCAGCAACGCCCGAACACCGTCGCGATGAGCAGCCAGCGCACTAGCTGCGTCCACGTAGCCACGCAGCACCACCGAAGAGCTTTCCACGGTCAGTGCGGGATAGGCGCTGGCACCGTCGTTCAGGGTGATTTGCTCGGGGATGGCTTCGCTGGGGAACTGCTCCAGCGGCTGTTCGGTGAATGCGGCCCGCGCGCGCTGCGCGAATGCCCGCCGCGAACGCTCGGCGAGATCCAC
>JAGRJL010000042.1 GCA_020442775.1 Lysobacterales bacterium
CGACGGCACGTTCTCGCGCAGGTAGAAAAGGCCGTAGACCGCGCTGAAGTTGTCGCCGTTGTCATATTGCAGCTGGAATTCCTGACTGAACTGATCCTGGTCCAGCGACACGAGCACATCGCCGATCGCGAACTGGCTGGCGTCGATGTCGATGTACGAGGAGGTGTTCAGCCAGCGCTTGGAAGTGATGCTCTTGAGCAGCCAGCTGTCAGACAGCTTCCATTCCAGATTCGCCGCCGCGCCGCGGTGACGCAGCTTCTGGCCGAAGTCGGAGGGGAAGGACGTGCGGGTCTCGAAGTTGTACTCGCTGCCGTCGGGCAGGGTCAGCACCTGGACCCCCAGGGCCAGATCGATCTGCACCAGCGGCGCCTCGGGACGACCCAGGGTCAGCGGGTTGTCCTGGTGGGTGTAGTCGACGCTGAAGCTGCCGCTGAAGCGCTCGCTGGGGGTCCAGCTCAGCTTGGTGCGAAAGGCCTCGGTGCCGTCGGAGTTGTAGTCCTTGCCGGTGACCGGATCCTCGACGTAGCCGTCGTTGTCGGTAATCGCCGCCGCCACGCTGATCGCTGCGGTATCGCCCAGCGGCATCGCCGCATAGACCCGGCTCTCCAGTCGACCATAGTCACCGGCAACAAGCTCGACGCTGCTTTCCGGGCTTTCCACCGCATTCTTGGTTACCAGCTTGATCGCGCCGCCGGTGGAGTTCTTGCCATACAGAGTGCCCTGCGGCCCACGCAGCACCTCAACCCGGTCGATGTCGAACAGGCTGAACATGGCGCCGTTGATGCGCGAGTAGTAGACGTCATCGACATACATGCCGACACCGGGGTCGAAGGTCTGCAGCGCATCGGGCTGACCGATGCCGCGGATAAACACGTTGACGCTGTTGGCCGAGCCACGGCCCTGGACGATGTTCAGATTGGGCACCGCGCCCTGCAGGTTGTCGATGTTGCTGGCCTGCAGTTCGACCAGATCATCGGCATCGAAGGCGCTGATCGCCACCGGAACATCCTGCGCCGATTCCACCCGGCGGCGGGCGGTGACGTTCATCGCATCCAGGGTGGTGGGCCGATCCGGGGCCGCGTCATCGCGATCTGCGTCGCTTTGCGGCGCGGGCGCCGGATCGGGTTGGGCGTAAACGGTGCTCGGCAGGGCGCCAAGGGCAGCAATCGCGGCGGCCAGTGAAACGGCCAGAGTGGTTGGTTTGAAACGCATGATCGGGACCCCCCAGGGAAGACACAGGCCAACGGCCGGAACGGCGATTGCACAAGGTTAGGCAGCGGGCGGCAGCGATGCAGTTGTACCTTGGTACAGTTCCCGCTGCGCGCCCATCCATCGACCATGCCGGCATCGTTGGCAGCGAAGCCTTGCGCGTCGTAGACCCGCAGCTCGCAATGCCCAGTCTTGGAGAGAGATCGGTGAGTCTTGCCGGACTATTGCTTGCCCTGGCCCTGCTCATAGGCCTGACCCTGCGCGGCGCCAGCCTGTTTGTGGCGACCCCCATCTGCGCGCTGATCGTGGCATTGACCAGCGACATGGCGCTGCTGCCGGCGCTGGCGGCCAATGGGGACAGCGACCTGATCAGCGCCTACATGCAGGGCTTCACCGGCTTTATCGCGGCCTGGTTCTTCATGTTCTTGCTCGGCGCCATCTTCGGCAAGCTGATGGAGGCCTCCGGCGCCGCAGACAGCGTGGCCGAATGGATCACCGGTCATCTGGGGATGCAGCGCGCAGCGCTGGCGGTGGTCGCCGCCTGCGCGGTGCTCACCTATGGCGGCGTCAGCCTGTTCGTGGTTGCCTTTTCGGTCTATCCGATGGCGCTCAGCCTGTTTCGCCAGGCCGATTTGCCGCGACGCTTTGTTCCCGCCACGCTGGCCTTCGGCTCAGTCACCTTCACCATGACCAGCGCTGGCTCGCCAGAAATCCAGAACTGGATTCCGATCCAGTTCCTCGGGACCACCCATCTAGCCGCCTGGCAGGTCAGCCTGGTGGTGGCAATCCTGATGGCGGTGGGCGGATATCTTTGGCTGGCCTGGATGCTGCGCCGGGCCAAGGCGGCAGGCGAAGGATTCCAATCGCGGGTCGATGACCCACAGCCACGCACCAGCGACCTGCCCCATCCGATCCTGGCCGCGCTGCCGCTGGTCGCGGTGCTGGGAATCTCTTTCTGGCTGCACGACTCGCTGAAGACCTCGGCGCTGATTGTCGCGCTGCTGAGCGGCTGTCTGTGTGCCGCCGGGCTGATGTGGAGCCGCCTGCAGGGCCCGGGCAAGGCCCTGTCCGATGCCGGCGTCGGCGCGCTGATCGCGATCGGAAACACCGCTGCGGTGGTGGGCTTTGGCGCCGTCGCCAAAGCCTCGCCTGCCTTCGCCGATGCGGTGGTCTGGGTCACCCACCTGCCCGGCGGCGGATTGCTGAGCGCGGCGATCGCGGTCAGTCTGATTGCCGCGATGACTGGCTCGGCCTCCGGCGGTCAGGCCATCGCCCTGCCGATTCTGGCGCCGATCTTTCTGGCCCAAGGGGTCAATCCGGATCAGCTGCACCGGGTGGTCGCGATCAGCTCCGGCTGTCTCGACTCCCTGCCCCACAACGGCTATGTGGTCACCACCATCCGCGCGATCTGCGGCGAGACCCATCAGGGCGCCTACCCAGCGATGGCCGCGCTCACCGTGGTCGTACCGCTGATTGGGTTGATCGTCGCGATTGGGCTGTTTGCGCTGGGCATGTAGCCCTGTCCACCCGTTGGCCTGCGGCTGTCCGGATTGCAGATCCTGAGAGAATCCCGAACTCGCCGCCGCACGAATGCCGCTGAACCGGGGGTCCAATGAGCAAGCCCGATGGCACCTTGAGCACCGTGAGAACGCTGCCCTTCCGCTGCGAGCAGATCTATGCAGCCTTCGCAGACCCGGAGAAGCTGTCGCGCTGGTGGGGCCCCGCAGGTTTTACCAACAGCTTCGAGATTTTCGAGTTCAGCGTCGGCGGACGCTGGATTTTCGCCATGCATGGGCCGGACGGTCGCCACTACGCCAATGAAAGCCACTTTTTGGAGCTGGTGCCCAACCGCAAAATCGTGATCGAGCATCTGAGCGCGCCGCACTTCATTCTGACCGTCGGCCTGATTGCCGCACAGGACGGCACCCGGCTGAGCTGGGATCAGGCCTTCGACGATGCGCGCATCGCCGAGGCGGTGAGCCTGATCGTCGGGCCGGCGAACGAGGAGAATCTGGATCGGCTCACCGAGTTGCTCGAAGAGCGGCGCGAAAGCTAGCCGGCGCTGCTGCGCACCGCCGAATCCAATCAGACGGCCGCCGACGCTTTCCAATCCTCACCCGCGTAGCGCAGCCGGAACAGCACCGAATACAGCACCGGCACCACCAGCAGGGTAAGCAGGGTGGCGAACAGCAGGCCGAAGATGATCGAGATCGCCATCGGTTTGAACATCGCAGTGCCGCCCCACCACAGCGGCAGCATGCCCATGACCGTGGTCGCGGTGGTCAGCATGATCGGACGCAGGCGCTGGATGCACGCATCCACCACCGCTTGCCGGTGTTCCTTGCCCAGTTCTTCCTTCTCGATCGCGATTCGGTCGATCAGCACGATGGCGTTGTTGATGATGATCCCGGCCAGCGAAATGATCCCGAGGATGGTGAAGAAACCGAAGGAGGAGCGGGCAATAATCAGGCCAATGGTGACCCCGATCATCCCCAGCGGGATGGTGGCGAGGATGATCAGCGGGCGGCGCACCGAGTTGAACTGGAACACCAGCAGCAGCACGATGATCATCATTCCCATCGGCAGCTTGGCCGCGATTGAGGCATTGGCGTCGCCGGATTCCTCGGCTTCGCCGCCGATTTCGAAGCGATAGCCCGAGGGCCAGTCCGCCTCGACCTGCTGCAGCCAGGGACGCAGTTCGGCGTTGACGTCGGCCGCGGTAACCCCGGGAACCAGCTGCACCTTCAGTGACAGGGTGCGCTGCCGATCTCGCCGCTCGATGATCCCGCCTTCGAAGGCCAGGCGGATGTCGGCGACCTGCTCCAGCGGCACTGAGCGGCCGGTGGCCTGGGAATAGACGCTCAGACCCTCCAGCTTGCCGATGTCCTGGCGGTCGCTGGCCACCGTCCGCAGGGTGACAGGAATCAGCTGATCGCCCTCGCGATACTGGGTCATGTCGATCCCCGAAAGCGACGCCTTCAACGAATAGGCCACTTCCTCGGAGGTCACCCCGGCACGCTGCGCGCGGTCCTGATCCACATCGACGATCAGCTTCTTGGTCTGCAGCCCCCAGCTGTTCTTGACCGAGGCCACACCGGGCTGCCCCAGCAGCCAGTCGCTCACCTGATCGGCAAGCAGGAATAGCTGATCGGCGCTGTCACCAGACAGGCGGACATTGATCGGATAGCCCACCGGCGGGCCATTTTCCAGGCGCGACAGCTTGACCGAAAGATCCGGGTGCGCAACCCGGGCGTAGTCGGTGATTCCGGCAATCACCTCATCGACGTAGCGGCCCTCGGTCGCGCTGCCGACGAGGAAGGAATTGGCCGGATTGGGGTTGGGCGGACTGAGGCTGAGATAGAAGCGCGGACCGCCGCTGCCGATGTAGGTCAGCCAGTTGGACAACCTGGGCTGCTCCACCTCGACATAGCTGCGCCGCACGAAGGCATCAATATCAGCCATCACCGCTTCGCTGGTCTCGATCGAGGTGCCTAGCGGCAATTCAAAGTTGCCGGTGAACACCGGGTCCTCCGACGGCGCAATAAAGATCTGCGGAACCAGACCCAGACCCTGGACCGCGAGGAAGAAGCTCAGAAACACGCCCGCGCCGAACAACAGCCGATGGCGCAGCGAGGCCAGCAGCACCCGGCGGTAGAAGTCATAGCCCCTGCCGCTGAGGGCCTGATCGCTGGCGGCGGTCTGCTTGACCCGAATCGCCACCGTGGTCAGCAGCGGGATCAGAGTCATCGACACCAGCCAGGAAACCAGCAGGGTGATGGTGACCACGTAGAAGATGTCGGAGGTGTATTCGCCCACCGCCGACTCGGCCATCGCAATCGGCAGAAATGCCGCACCAGTGGTCAGCGAGGAAATCAGCAGCGGCAGCTTGAGCTCCTGCCCCGACTCCACCGCCGCATCCAGCGGCCCTACCCCCGCTTCGCGTTTGACCAGCACGGACTCGACCATCACGATGGCGTTGTCGACCAGCAGACCAAGGGCGATGATCAGCGCCGCCAGCGAGATCTGATTGATGTTGATGCCGAACTGCTGCATCACAAAGAAGCTGATGATGATGGCAGTGGGGATCAGTGCAGCCACCACCAGACCGGTGCGCAGGCCGAGAAAGGCCACCATCACCAGCACCACGATGGCCACCGCCTGCAGCAGGCTGGAGACAAAGCTGGCAATGCTTTGCTTGACCAGCTCGGCCTGGAACCAGATCCGTTCCAGCCTGATCCCCCAGGGATAGCTGGCCTCCAGCTCGGGCACCCGGCGGTCCAGAATTTCGCCCAGCTTGAGAATGTCGCCGCCCTCGCGCATCGACACCGCGATCGCCAGCGCCGAGCTTCCGTCTGACCGCGCCAGACTGCGCGGTGGATCCTTGTAGCCGCGGGTCACGGTGGCAATATCGCCCAGATAGGCTACCCCACCGCCGGGCAGCGGCAGGGTGGTCTTGGCCAGATCGGCGACCGACTCGAAGTTGCCGGTAGGCTCCAGCGCGATGCGTTCGCGACCGCTGACCACGCTGCCGCCGGAAGAAAGGATATTGACCCCGGTCAGCGCCATCGACAGCCGCTGCGGCGACAGCCCCAGCTCGGTCAGCTGGGCGTTGGCGTATTCGACGAAAATCGCCTCTTCCTGGGCGCCATGGATTTCAACCTTGGCCACCTCGGGAATCTTCAGCAAGTCATCGCGGATCTGATCGGCGATGGTCTTGAGCTCGGCATAGTCAAAGCCTTCTCCAGTCAGTGCGTAGACGCTGCCGAAGACATCGCCGAACTCGTCGTTGACCTCGGGCGGGATGGTGCCCTGAGGCAGGTCCTTGCTGACGTCCTCCACCTTGCGCCGCAGGTCGTCGAAGATCGGACGCATCTGGGAGTAGGACTCCAGAAAGTTCACCGTGACAATCGAGATCCCGGTGCGCGATTCGCTCAGGATCGTGTCCACCTCGGGCATTTCCTGAACTTTCTTCTCGATCTTGTCGGTGACCAGCAGTTCCATCCGCTCCGGGCTGGCACCGGGCAACCGGGTGGTGATCAGAGCAGTGCGGATGGTGAATCCGGGATCCTGCGCCTTGGGCAGCGAACGATAGGCCAGCACCCCGGAGATCAGGGTCAGCACTATCACTACCAGCGTGATTCGATTCTTCTCGATCGCGCTGCGGGTCAGATTCATTGAACGTTCCAACCCATCAGCTGTTGTCGCCGAGCAGGACCCGCTGCTGCGGCCGAATCACCGACACGCCGGCGGTAATCACCCGATCGCCCGGCTGCAGCCCGCTGCTGACCTGGACGCCGCCATCAGTCAGCGCGCCCAGGCTCACCTCGCGTTCGACCACGGTCGCCTGGCCTGCCACCGAGCTGTCCGGCTGGGCCAGATAGACGAGCGCCCGCTCACCCTTGCGTACCACCGCGGCAAGCGGAATGGTCTGAATCTGTGCACCGGAGATGTCGAAGGCGAAGGTCACTTCGGCGGCCAGTCCGGCGCGCACGTCAGGGCCGGCGTCAACCACCTCCAGAGTCACCGGGAAGGTGGCCGCATTGGCCACCGAGGCGACCCCGGCCTCGATTACCCGACCGGCGTAGCGGCGCTCGGAGAAGGCGCTGAAGACCACGCTCGCCTGGGTGGACTCGTTGATCGCGCCGATCACCCCCTCAGGCACCGAAACGCCCACATGGGTGGCCTGCCCGCAGTTGACCAGGGCCACCGGGGTGCCCGCGGCCACGTTTTCGTTCAGATCGGCGGTGACGTCAGCAACCGTACAATCATTGCTGGCGCGCAGCTGCGTGTAGGAGACGTTGAGCCTGGCCAGCTCCAGTGATTTCTGCCCCGCGCTGACTGCCGCTGCGGCCGATTCCGCCGCCGCCCGTGCCGCATCAAGGTCATTTCGCGCGGCGTTGCTGTTTTCGTACAGACCCTTGACCCGCTCGTAGTTGGCCTGCGCATTGCGCTCGGCCGCACGGGCCTGGACCAGCGCTGCCTGCGCCTGCTGCGCCTGCAGTTCGTACAAGGACGGATCCAGCGCAGCGACCAGATCACCTCTCGCAAGCTGCATCCCCACCTTGACCGGCAGGCGCACGATGGTGCCGGTGACCTTGAAGCTCAGCCGTGACGCCTGGGCCGATTCGGACAATCCGGAGAAGGTCCGGCTGCGGGTCTCCGAGGGCGCCTGGATGGTCAGCGTGCGCACGCTGCGCAGCGGCGCCTCGGGCGGCGGTGGCTCACCACCACAGCCGATCAGCAGCAGGACCGGCAGGGTCCACACACTAGCTCTCATTGCGATGCCTCGTTGATGCTGGCGCGATTGATGTACTCGCGCACCCGTTGGACCTCTGCCAGCTGCTGTTCACCGCTGAGCAGCATGTCGAAGCCACTGGATGCTCGCTGGGCCGCCATCACGTCGATCAGAAAGTTGTAAACCGCACTATCCGCCGCCTCGTTGGCCTGCAGCGCGGCGTTCTGGGCATCGAGCAGATCCAGAATGCTGACCACCCCCTTGGCATAAGCGTCGGTCACCAGCTCCAGATTCTTGCTCGAGGCGACCGCCGCCTCGCGCGACAAGGCGATCGACGGATAGGAGGCGTTGATCGCGTGCAGATTGGCGCGAATGCCCTGCTCGACCTTCTCGCGCGTGGCCCCGATGCGCAGATCCAGTTCATCGAGCTCGCGCCTGGCGCGGGCAATCGCCGAACGCCGCTGGCCGCCGCTGTAGAGGGGTATCGAGGCGACCATCATCAGATTCCAGTCGTCGGCATACTCCTGCGGACCGGCGCCGATCCCGGACTGCCCAAGGTTTTCCGAATACTGTCCGCGCAGGGAAAAGTCGGGTAGCCACAGCGAGCGCTGCTGCGCGATCAATTCACGAGCCTTGGCCGCGCGCAGCGCGCCGAGGCGCTGCAGCTCCGGCGCCCGCTCCAGCCCGCGGTCGACGAAATAGGCGGTCAAAAGCTCGAACTTGGCGGGGTTGTCGATCAGCGCATTGAACTCCGCCTCACCCAGCGAGAAGGGCTCGTCCACTTGCGGCTCGGTCAGCTGGAATGCCTCGTCCAGCGGTCGGTTCAGGTAGCGATTGAGCTCGTTGCGCGCCTGACTGAGGCCGGCCCGCGCGCTCAGCACCTGCGAGCGGGCGTCAGCCATTCGGGTCTGCCAGCGGTACAGGTCGGCGGGCGACGATGAACCAACCCGTACCCGGTCACGGGCCAGATCCAGATTGGTACGGGAGAGATTGAGATTGTCCTGACGCACCCGCAGCTGGGTCTGCGCCCGCAGCACATTGAGAAAGGCGGTAGTCGCGGCGCGCACCACATCCAGCCGGGTTTGCTGCAGGAACTCCTCGCGCCCGCGCTGCAGCTGGCGCTGTATCCCGCGGTTGGCGGCGACCCGGTCAGCGTAGATCACCTGACTCAGGCTCAGCGAGGCATCGCTGCTGCGCTCGGCCACCTGCCCGGCCTGGACCAGCGGGGAGACGTTGCGACGGGTTTGCGAGGCGTTCAGCTGCAGCTGCGGCAGCCAGGCGGCATCGGCGTCGCGCACATCGCTGAGCCCGGCGCCGACCACTTCACCTTCTGCCAGCACATCCAGATTGGCCTGCGCGGCCAGCTGCGCCACCGTGCTCAGGCTGTAAAGTGGCCCTTGTGCCGGCGCCTGTTCGTTCAACAACACCGCCTCGGTAAGCACGTCAAAGCGCGGCGACAACCCAATCTGGCGGGCCACCCCCATGTTGATGGTCAGCTGTCGCTTGCTCTCGAACTGCACCGGCTGGTCCTCGGCCAGCTCACCCAGCAGCACTGCCTGCATGTTCAGCGCGTTGCGCCGGGCCAGCCGGGTCCAGTCCTGGTCGGCCGCATCCGAAGCGAGAAATCCGCGGGCGACCGAGCTTTGCCCGCCAACCAGACTGAAGCTGGGCAACTTCATCTGCGCAAAGCGCGCGAGCATCTGGTCGAAGTCGGCGCTGGCCATGCGCGGCAGGCCGGTGACCAAAATCGCATCCGCATCATCGGGCAGCTGCGACCAGATCGAATCTGTGCCGCCGTGGACCATGAAGTGCAGGGTCACCCCGCTGGCCTGCGCGCCCTGACGGGCCCGCTCCGCCATTCCGCCGACTGCCTCCAGAATGATCTGGTCCACCACAAAGCCCACCCGCTGAAAGGGATAGACCCGACGCAGTGCGCGCAAGTGCTCTTCGAACTGCAGGCTTTCGCTCAGGTAGTTGAGATTGCGACGACCGCTGCCCTGGCCGTCGGAGGCCGGCGCACCCAGTAGATCGGCATCGAAGACCAGCGGTAGAAAGGTCGGCTTGGCAAAGGACGGGCGCGAAACCAGCATCTGATTGGCCGCAATCCCCAACACCAGCACCAGCGTTACCTGAGGATCGGCGTAGGCCTGGTCCAGCGCCGCATTGATGCCGGCCGAAGACCAGCCGCCGCCAAAGGGGCGAAACTGCAGAGAGAATTCGCCTGAAGTCAGACTGGTCAGCTCGTCAACGAAGACCGTTTGCAGGCGCTGATAGTCTCCCGACTGCTCGCCATCGGAGATCACCGCCACGGTGACCGGTCGGGCGACCACCGGCTCGGCCGATCCGGCGATCAGCAGCAGCGCCATGAAGCACGCCGCCGACCATTGCTGGACCATCCGGATCATCGTTTGCGCCTTCGGGCCTACGAGTGGCTTGATTATGGCCCATCGCGCTGGGAATGCCAGCCAGCGCCGCGATGGAAGCGCCGGGCGGGGCCAGCTGAACCCAATCTGGGCTGGATCGCGCCCAGCGGCCCGCCTTGCTTCCCCGGGGTAACGAATTCAACCGCGCCCGGGGCCCCTGGGGCAGCAGTTGTGGCATTCTCGTCCCACCCTGACTGGGGCGCCAGTG
>JAGRJL010000588.1 GCA_020442775.1 Lysobacterales bacterium
CGACGCCCCTCTCCCTTGCGGTGTGTGCTCGGATCGTACTCTTGCCGAAGGCGATACCCCTGCCGGTAATTTGTATCTTTTCCACTCCGATCTGTAATTCAAGGTAATCCGCTAAGGTGGAGACTCCTACCTGAGATGGATGTGTCCTTCCTCCTTGCGACCTAGCATCCGCAGGTTTGATTGCCGCTACACGAGACCCGGATGCAAAACACCACTCTGAACCTCGGCCTGCGCGCCGCCTTGGGCCTGTTCGCGCTCAGCGGAATCGAACTGCGCGCCGAAAGCCTGGACAACGCTTCGGCACCTGGTGCCCAGGGTCGCCCCACGCTGAGCGAGAACGAGAGCGTGCAGACCATCGAGGAGATCACCGTCAGCGCGCGCGGCACTGCCGACGATCTGCCCTCGGCGCTGGCCACCGATGTGGTCAGCTGGGAGGATTCGGTGGCGGCACCGGTGGATTTCCAGGATTTGATCACCCGGGTTCCCGGGGTGGGTGCGACCGGCCAGAACGGCCTGTTCGAAACCTTCTCGATCCGCGGCAGCGGCGCCAACGGGATCCTGATTCTGGTCGGCGGAATGCCGGTCACCGCGCAGCGTCGCGCCGGCGTGCCGGTCGCCTTCGTCGAGCCGGCCCTGCTCGGTCAGATCAACATCACCCGCGGTCCGGCCGCAGTGCACTTCGGTCCCGGGGCGCTGGGCGGTGCAATCTCGATCGAACCACGCTGGTTCGAAGCACCGATGGTCAGCGCCAGCTATGTCGATTCCGGCAACGAGAGCAGCCTGGTCGCCGGCTACGGCAACGAAACGGTGTCGATTGGTGCCGCGCGTCACCGCGCCGGTGACAGCGAGTCCGCCAACGGCACTCCGCTCAACACCAGCTATGACCGGGTCAGCGCCAGCCTGCAGTGGCGCGCCGAGGTCGGCGACTACAGCCTCGACGCGCTGTTCATGCCGTCCAAGACCGACGACATCGGAAAGTCGAATAGCCGCTTCCCCACCCGCGACACTACCTATCCCGAAGACGATCACTGGATCGGCCGACTGCGCCTGCGCCACGCCAACGGCTTCTCCGCCACCGTACACGGCCATGACCAATCGCTGCTGACCTACAACCAGCGGCCGGGCTCGGCCGACACCTTCGCCTTCATCGAAAGCTTCGATCTGGGCGGCACCGTCCAGCAGAGTCTGGAAAGCGGCAACTTCACCCACAACATCGGCCTGGAATATCTCGGCCGGCGCGAGGTCAACGGCTTCGACGCGCGAGGCAATCTGAGCAATCGCACCTACAGCCTGCGCAACGGCGAGGAGAACAACTGGTCGCTGTTTGCGATCAGCGACTGGCAGGTCACCGAGCAGTTCGCGCTGGAATTCGGCGCGCGCTACAGCGAGCAGGATCAGACCCAGGGCGGTGCCAAGGCCGATGACAGCGATCACGCGCTCAGCCTGGGCGCGGTCTGGCGGCCCACCAGCAACCAGCGCTGGAGCCTGAACCTGGCCTCCGGCTTCCGCTTCGCCACCCTGGAAGAGCGCTACTTCACCGGGGTCACTGCCGCCGGCGAGATCGTCGGCAATCCCGATCTGGGATCGGAGAGCTCACGGGGCATTGATCTGGGCTACGCCTGGCATAGCGGCGCCTGGGAAGGTCAGGTCCATATCTGGCGCACCGATGTGGACGATCTGATCCAGCTGTTCCAGATCGGTGGCGACGTCAACGGCTATACCAACGTCGGCAAGGCCCGACTGCACGGCGGCGAAGCCAGTCTGGGCTGGGCCGCGACGCCCAACCTGTGGCTCCGAGGCGGCTTTACCCTGGTGCGCAGCAAGGACGAGCTGACCGGTGACCCGCTGTATGGCTCGCCGCCGCCGACAGCCAGCCTGGAGGCCAAGTACGACTGGGATCAGTTCACTCTGGGCGCGCTCTACACCCACCGCTTCGAGATGGACCGGCCGGGTTTTGAAGAACTGCGCCGCGATTCGGTCAATCTGCTGGATCTGGACCTGAGCTACGAGATCAACCAGGACTGGCGCGCCCAGCTGTTCGTGCGCAATGCGCTGGATGAGGACTACTACGCCACCGCCGATGACCTGTCGACCTTCGGCCAGGAGCGCAGCGTGGGGGTCAACCTGAGCTGGAGCCTGCACTAGTCCCCGGCTTTTTCCTCGGCGGCGACGCCATTCCGCGCTTTTCGCTGGCGCAGCCGCCAGGTCAACCAAAGTCGAGCTCATGCGTTAGCTGACCTGGCTGCCGTCAGGAGATGCAGATGCCCCGCTCTGCCCGAATTGTGCGCTACCGCGCTTGGACGATCATCTTGCTTGCGCTGGGCACCGGCAGCGTTGCCCACGCCGAACGCAAGGCCTTCCCCCAGGGCGTCTATGAGAGCGCCGGCGGGGTGCGGATGGCCGGCGATGACGTAGTTGCGCGAACGCCGCTGATTCCCGGTCAGGAAGGGGTGCTGGTGCGCGCCGGCTGGAATCTCTGCGGCGACGACCAGACCTGCCTGCTCGACACAATCGCGATCAATCTGGAATCGGCCAGGATTCGCGGCCTCAAGGTCGCCCTGGCGATCGGCGATGGCGATCATGCTCCGCCGCAGACCAAGGCCCGCTGCACGCTGTTTCCCTTCGAGTTTCGCGGCGAACCGGCAACCATGTGCCTGCCCTGGGATAATGCCTATCTGGACGACAAGACCCAGCTGATCGCGGCGCTGGGCGAGCGCTTCGATGACCATCCCGCGCTGGCCCATGTCTATTTCACCGCCGCCTGCAGCACCAACGGCTATGAGGGTCATTGCCGGATCGATCAAGCGCAGTACCAGGTCGCCGGCTACACCCCCGAAGGCTTCGATGCCGCGTACGTCGAGATCCTGCTCGCCTATTTGGCGGCTTTTCCCGACACGCCGATCACCATCGAGCTGCACACCATCTTTGACCGCAGCGAAACCTGGTCGGCGCTGTGGGAGATCGGACAGGTTGACCAGCGGGTGGGCCTGGCCGCCTGGTGGTGC
>JAGRJL010000589.1:0-1096 GCA_020442775.1 Lysobacterales bacterium
AGACCACCAGCACGCTGGCCTCAGGTCCGTTGGTGATCCACATCTTGGAGCCGTTGGCGACCCAGCGATCGCCGCGCTTTTCGGCCCTGCAGCTCATCGAGCCGACCACATCGGACCCGGCGCCGGGCTCGCTCATCGCCAGCGCGCCCACCCACTCGCCGCTGCACAGCTTGGGCAAATAGCGCTCGCGCTGAGACTGGTTGCCGTTGTTGTACAGATTCTGCAGACACAGATTCGAATGGGCACCGTAGGACAAGCCCACCGACCCGGAGCAGCGGGAGATTTCCTCCAGCGCAACCATATGCGCCAGATAGCCCATTTCGCTGCCGCCAAATTCGCCGGGCAGGGTGATCCCCAACAATCCCAGCTCACCCAGTTTGGCCCACAGGTCGGCGGGGAAAAGATTGTCGTGGTCGATCTGCTCCGCTCGCGGCGCGATCTCAGCTTCGGCGAACCGGCGAACGGTTTCGCGCAGCATTTCCAGGTCTTCACTCAATGGGAAGATGCGCATGGCGGGCTCCTGTGCTGTGAATCACCGCGGCGGGAATCAGAACTGTCGCTGCCGCAATTTGGGTCTTCGGCTGGCGCACGCTAGCGGATCGGTGGCCGATCCGCCAGCGGCGCCGCTTCACTAGCCGCGCTTGCGGCCGTGAAATCGCGGCGGGGTATAGCCCATGTGGGGGAGCTTGAGCCGTCCGACGGCGGTGATCCGCTCTTCGGCCATCCGGTCGGCTGCTTTCCAGGTCGGAATGCCGTCGCGTTTGGCAATCTGGAAGACCCGGCCGACGTTGTAGTAAATCGAGCGCATCATCCGTCGCGCGCGCTCTTCGTCGTAGCCGTCCAGTTCGATCGAGACGTTCATCAGACCGCCCGCGTTGACCGCGTAGTCAGGCGCATAAATCATCCCGCGCTTCTCCAATTCGTCCCCGCACTCGTCGGTGGCCAGCTGATTGTTGGCGGCGCCGCAGACCACCTTGAACTTGAAGCGGTCCAGGGTGTCAGGATTGACCGTGCCACCCAGCGCGCAGGGCGCGTAGACGTCCGCATCGACATCGTAAATGTCGTCCAGCGGCACCGCTTCGCAACCCAGTTCCTC
>JAGRJL010000589.1:1148-2953 GCA_020442775.1 Lysobacterales bacterium
CCGGCCGCGCGCAGCAGCTTGACCAGTTCGAAGCCGACGTGGCCAACGCCCTGCACGGCATAGCTGTAGCGTCCCACGTCCTCGTTGCCGAAGCGGTGGTTGAGGCTGGCGAGCATGCCCTGCATGGTGCCGTAGGCGGTAAACGGGGAGGGATCGCCGGAGCCGCCGTGCACCGGGTGGACGCCGGTCACGAACTGGGTCTCGTGGAGCACATACTCCATGTCGTTGACGTCGATGCCGACGTCCTCGGCGGTGATATACCGACCATTGAGCGAGTTGATGTAGCGACCGAGCGCCCGAAACAGGGCCTCGCTCTTGTCGCGGGAGGGATCGCCAATGATCACCGCCTTGCCGCCACCCAGATTGAGGCCGGCCACGGATGCCTTGTAGGTCATTCCGCGCGAAAGCCGGAGGACGTCGTTGAGGGCTTCCTGCTCGCTCTTGTAGGGCCACATCCGCAGTCCGCCCAGGGCTGGCCCCAGCACGGTGTTGTGGATCGCGATGATCGCCTTGAGCCCGGCGTCCTTGTTATGGCAGTAGACCACTTCCTCATGGCCCATCGTGCCGATTGATTCGAAAACCATTCATCCACTCCCGTTAGTGAGGCCGGCGGGAAAGGGACATAGAACGGCTGTGGAATGAACGCATTCCACCCGGCTCAAGACTGAGCCACCCCCCTCCCGGTGCGGCAGCCGACAAGTCTATCTCCAGGTGCGGCCGCGACCCAAATAACATACGGACGCGAATGGGGCTGGCGTTCAGGCTGGCCATGCTCGGTTTGCGGCTGCTATGAGGCCACCTTCAGTCGGGATCGGATTGAATCCGCTGAGCGCCTATCGGGCGGAGTGTGGCTGCGGCAGAATGGGTGCGGTCTGCAGCGGCGCTTTGCTACCCTGCGCCCTTCGCGGGAGCAGCGTGTTCCCAACAGCAAACCAGCGGAGGTTTGATCAAGATGACAGTTGCCGAGGCCTATCAGCTCGAACGCCATGACCAGGTTGCCTGGCTGTGGCTCAATCGTCCCGAACTGCACAACGCTTTCGATGACCAGCTGATTGCCAAACTGACCGCCGAGCTGACCAGTCTGACCGCCGACAGCGACTTGCGGGCGCTGGTGATTGCCGGTCGTGGCGCCTCCTTTTCGGCCGGCGCGGATCTGAACTGGATGCGGCGGATGGCCAGCGCCAGCCATGAGCAGAACCGGGACGACGCACTCGGGCTGGCGAACCTGATGCGCACTCTGGCTTTCTTTCCCAAACCAACGGTGGCCAGAGTGCATGGTGCAGCGTTCGGCGGTGGGGTGGGATTGGTGGCCTGTTGCGACATCGTTGTGGCGGCCGATCATGCCAAATTCGGACTCACCGAGGTCAAGCTGGGGCTGGTCCCCGCGGTGATCTCGCCCTACGTGGTGGAAGCCATCGGCCCGCGTCAGGCCCGCCGCTATTTTCTCACCGGCGAAAGCTTCGACGCCGCGACCGCGCAACAGCTGGGGCTGGTCCATCAGGTGGTGCCGGCCGATCAGCTGGATGCGGTATTGAATCAGCAGCTGGAGATGCTGTTGCGCGCTGGTCCAGCGGCGGTAAGGGTGGCCAAGCAACTGGTCTATGGCATTCGCGGGACCGATGATCAGCGCCAGAGCAAGATGGACGCGCACACTTCAGATCTGATCGCCAGTCTGCGGGTCTCGGCCGAAGGACAGGAAGGGATTACTGCGTTCCTGGAGAAACGCGCGCCGCTGTGGATCGGATGATCCCGTCACCCTGCGCAAAACACTAAGGGCACCACCATGTTCAAGCGCCTGCTGATAG
>JAGRJL010000590.1 GCA_020442775.1 Lysobacterales bacterium
ACCTTGCTGATGGTCTCGCGCAGCTCGTTCAGCGCATCCACCGACAGGCTCACTGAATCGGTACGCATGTAGGTGATCAGACCGACCCGGTCACCGTCGATCTCCACTCCTTCGTAAAGCTGCTGGGCGATGCGCATGGTGCGCTGAGCGCCGAAGCCCAGCTTGCGCGAGGCTTCCTGCTGCAGGGTAGAGGTGATGAAGGGTGCCGCCGGGCGGCGCTTGCGATCGGTGCGGCGCACGTCGGTGACGGTGAGCTTGCCGGACCCTTCGCCGCTGGACGGCATTCCCGCCGCGGCAGCAATGCGGTTGCGCGCCTGTTCGGCACTGCCGGCCTCGTGCAGGTCAAACTGATCCAGCTTGTTGCCATCGAGCTGCACCAGCTTGCCGGGAAAGCCGTGGCCTTCCTTGTCCAGCGCCGCTTCAATGGTCCAGTACTCGCGCGGCACGAAGGCTTCGATCTCCTCCTCGCGCTCGACGATCATGCGCAGCGCCGGCGACTGCACCCGGCCAGCGGAGAGGCCTGGCTGCACCTTGCGCCACAGCAGCGGGGACAGATTGAAGCCGACCAGATAGTCCAGCGCACGGCGCGCCTGCTGGGCATTGATCAGGTTTTCACTCAGACGCCGGGGCTTGGCAACCGCCTCATTGATTGCCCGAGGGGTAATCTCCGGGAACACCACCCGGTAAACCTCCTTGCCATCGAGCAGGCCACGCTCCTTGAGGATCTCGTGAACGTGCCAGCTGATCGCTTCCCCCTCGCGATCCAAGTCAGTGGCCAGCCACAGGGCATCGGCCTTCTTCACCGCGCGGGCAATCGCGTCCACATGCTTGGCGTTGCGATCAATCACCTGGTAGTGCATCGCGTAGCCGTGCTCGGTGTCGACCATGCCGTCCTTGGCCGGCAGGTCACGCACGTGACCATAGGAGGCGAGCACGGTGAAATCCTTGCCCAGCACCTTGTGGATGGTCGCAACCTTGGCGGGCGACTCGACGATCAGGACGTTCTTGCTCATGCGTGGTTCTTCATTCTGCCAATGGCTGCATGCCACCGCCGTCGGTGACATCGACCCCAACAAGCTCGCTCGGGGCGGTTGATTCGCGGATGCGAGGCGGATTGCTGCCGTCCGCCCATTTCATCGTGCGCACACTTACCCCCCGAAGCGCAAGCCCTTCGGGCGCCGGAGCATACAGGGAAGTGGGCTGATTGGCCCGCATTGGCGTCAACCTGGGACGCCCGCCGAAGGTTCATCGGCGTCTGCAACCGGGGTCGCCTGGCTGGGCCACCGCGGCCGCAAGGGGCGGGTTCGGCCTGAGTTGCCTGACGCCCGGATCGAGCGTCAGGCACGGAAAAGCACCAGCATGCTGCGGGTGCGCGTTCGACCTAGTTGGGCGGGATGTTGCGCACTTCGGTGGGGATCGAATGACCGCCTTCGGTGCGCGAGTCTACGCAGTTCACCACGATCTGCAGCGTTTCGGACTGGCTGTTCTGGTCGGACACGTCCATGGTCTGTCCATCGCTGGAAATGCTTGCCGGGCCCAGCTGCGACTTGCTGTCGTTGGAGGTATAGCCGGTAAAGCTCAGATTCCTGTTGGTGTTGCTACCCATGACGTAGCGAATGGTGGTGTTGCGCGTCAGCGCTGATTGCGACGCCGGTACCGCGACGAGATTGCCGTGCTTGTCGTACTCGATGGTAAACGTGATGGTGGACACAGACGCTCCTTTAGTCTTGGGTTAACAGACGACGTGTTGCGGCGGCATCATAGCCCAGGCTTTCGATGCGCCGCAGCGCCGCGTCCACCTGCTCTTCATCGCCCAGCAGCTTCGCCGCCAGCGCATACAGGCTGATCGGGCTCAACTCGGTCATCTGCGCAAGCTCTCCCAGACGCAGCAGCGCCTGTTCAGCGAGATCCCGTCGCTGTTGCAGCTGGTCCGGTCCGTTGGCTCGAAGAGCGGCTGCCAAATCGCGACAGGCCAGTTCGCTGTAGCCGAAACCGCTCTCGGTCCATCCCTCCGGCGCTGCCTCCAGCAGCATCTGGAGCTGAGCCGTTGCCAGTTCCCAGTAGCGGTCGTTGCTGGTCACCGCCGCGATCAGGGTGAGTCGGGTGTAGGCGCGCACCAGGGTGCTCAGGGTCGGGTTGTCAAACTCGCTTTCCCCGGGTCGCCGGTAACCTTCAATCGCCGATTGCAGATAACTCAGGCCTGCATCCGCCTCACCGCCCAGAAACCGGGTCCAGGCGAGGTCACTTTGGGCCGCCAGCAATGAGCGGGCATTGACCCGGTTGTTGGGGTCTGCCTCGGCGGCCGCCTGCAGATGATTCACCGCGGCCGCCAGCAGGCCATCGTCATCTCCGCTCAGGTCAAACTCCAGCCGACCCTGCAGGCGCTTGGCCACGCCGATCCGGTCCTGCCAGCTGATCGAATGGTCATCAGCGGTGACGTCGGCGAGCAGGGCCACCTGCTGCTGGAAGTAGCGAAGCGCCTGGCCGGGCTGACCTTGCGCCTGCAGGGTCGTTCCGATCGAAGACAGGCTGTTGGCCAGCGCAAAGCGCGCGTCGTCACCCGAGGGGGAGAGGGCGAAGGCCTGACGCTTGAGCGCGACGGACCGCTCAAACCGGCCCAGGGCCAGATCAGTTTGGCCCTGCTGCAGCGCGAGGGTGGCCAGATTGTGTAGTGCCTGGGCCGACTCCAGGATGGTGGCCTCATTGGATTCGGATTGCTGCAGCTGCTCGGAGAGTTCAGATCGGCGCAGCCAGTGTCGCTCGGCGAGCGCGTAATCTCCGGCCAGAAAGGCCAGGTAGCCCAGAAAATAGGCGGTACGCGCCTTCTCCTGATCCAGCGCCCGGCGCTCCTCGCGCTCGGTATCGGCGTGGTCCAGCACTTGCGCACTTTGCGCAAAGGCAACGCTGGCCTTCTGCTGCTGGCTGCGCGCAAGATAGACCTCTCCCAGCGTGATCAGGGCGCGCGCTCGGGTCACCGCGCCAGCGGCCTGGCCGTCGGTTTTGTCTGCCTCGCTCAAGTAACGCATGGCCTCTTCGCCAACGGTTTCCAGCAGGTCCAGCTTGCCCAGCGGGCGCAGATTGTCGGCCAGGTCCCCAAGCATCACCTCGACCAGATTCTCCGCCTGCACCCGCCGCTGCTCGGCCACTGACTGGGCGTGACGCGCCTGCCCCAGACCGAAAAGTGCTGCACCTATGCCGACCACCAGTGCCAGCAGCGCGACCGCCGCCGCTGCGCTGGCCCAGCGATAGCGGCGCAAGAAGCAGCTGACCGCATAGGCTCGCCCGCCGCCCATCGCCAGCACCGGTTGACCCAGGCGCCAGCGCTGCAAATCGGCGCCCAGCGCCGCGGCCGA
>JAGRJL010000591.1:0-1385 GCA_020442775.1 Lysobacterales bacterium
GCGAGCGCATAGGTACGCCCCATCGCGCCCTGCAGTTCGGGGAATTCGCCTACCATCAGGCTCATCAGATCGCATTTGGCCAGACGCGCGGCCTGCGCCGCGGCATCGGCGTCGGCAGCGGCTTCCTGCGCGATCGCGCGGGCCAGACCGACCACCCGCTCGGTCTTGTCCAGCAGTGAACCCAACTGCGCCTGATAGGTGACCCGCTCCAGATCATCGAGATTGTTCTGCAGCGGGGTCTTCAGATCCTGATCAAAGAAGAAGGCCGCGTCGGCCAGCCGCGGGCGCACCACCCGCTCATAACCCTGGCGGATCTGCGCGGGATCCAAACTGTCCAGGTTGGCGACGCCGATAAAGGCCGGCAGCAGCTTGCCCTCGCCATCAACCACCGGGAAGAAGCGCTGGTGGGTCTCGATGGTGGTCACGATCACCGCATCGGGCAGGCGCATGAATTCGTCGGGAATGGTGCAGGCGATCGCGCTGGGCCATTCGGTGAGGTTCATCACCTCGTCAAGCAGACCCGGATCGATGCGCGCACTGCCGCCGGTCTGTGTCGCCGCTGCGACCACCGCTTCGCGAATCCGCACCCGTCGGGCGCAGGGGTCGACCTGCACCTGGGCGGCCAGCAGCGCCGCCGAAAAATCGGCTGCGGAAGCGAGTTCAATCGCCGCCGGGGCATGGAAGCGATGACCGTAGCTTGTCCGTCCCGCGCGGTGACCGAACAATTCCAGATCGAGTACCTGCTCACCGAGCAGCGCGACCACCCAATGCACTGGCCGCAGAAAACCGCGATCACGGCTGCCCCAGCGCATCGGCTTGGGCAGCGGCAGGGCCTCAACGGCTTCTGCCAGCAGCGCAGGCAGCACTTCGGCGCTATTGGCACCGGGCTTGATCTGGCGATGGACGAACCACTCGCCCTTGTCGGTGTTGACCCGCTCCAGTGCGGACCACTCCACCCCGCAGGAACGAGCGAACCCTTCCAGCGCCCGAGTCGGCTGACCATCCTCGGTCAATCCAGCCTGCACTGCGGGACCGCGCCGCTCCAGCGCCTGGTCGGGCTGGGTCAGGGCCACACCGGGCACGCTCACGCAGAGCCGGCGCGGGGTCCACAGGGCCTGGCTGGCCTCAGCCTGATGGGCGATGCCGGCCTTGTCCAGGCGCGCCAGCAGTTGATCACGCAGAGCGGTCGCCAGATCGGTCAATCCGGCAGCGGGCAGCTCTTCGCAGCCCAGTTCAAACAGCAAGTCAGCAGTGGTGGTCATGGTTCTTCTTACAAGATCGAAGGAGCGTCGCGAGGCTAATCAGGCGGCACTGCGCAAGCCGGGGAAGCCCAGCTTTTCGCGCTGCGCGTAGTAGGCCTCGGCCACCGCCTTGGCAATGGTGCG
>JAGRJL010000591.1:1524-1763 GCA_020442775.1 Lysobacterales bacterium
AACCAGTGCAGCAGCGCTTCGACATTGGCGTGCTCGAAGTTGTAGGTCGATTGTTCCACCTCGTTCTGATGAAACACATCGCCATAACGAACTTCGCCGAAGGGGCCGCTGGTCCAGATCAGATCGTAGACGTTTTCCACGTTCTGCAGATACATCGCCAGGCGCTCCAGGCCATAGGTGATCTCGCCAGTGACCGGCTTGCATTCGAGGCCGCCGGCCTGCTGGAAGTAGGTGAACTG
>JAGRJL010000043.1 GCA_020442775.1 Lysobacterales bacterium
CCCCAACCTGCTGCGCCTGGCCAGAAGCGGCGTGCGCGCTCGCGGGATGCGCCCTTCCTACCCCTCGCTGACCTTTCCCAACCACTACTCGATCGTCACCGGCCTGCGCCCAGACCATCACGGCATCGTCGCCAACCGGATGCAGGATGCCGAACTGGGCCCCTTCACCATGGAGAACCGCAAGGCGGTGGGTGATGGCCGCTGGTGGGGCGGCACCCCATTGTGGATCAGCCTGCAGCGCCAGGGTCTGCGCAGCGCGGCCATGTTCTGGCCGGGCAGCGAGGCCGACGTGCTCGGCAGCCATCCGCACTGGTGGTTTCCCTTCGACTACAAGACGCCGATGGATACCCGGGTGCAGCGGGTGCTGGACTGGATGGCGCTGCCGGCCGCGGAAAGGCCGCGCTTCATTACCCTGTATTTCGAGCATGTCGACAGCGCCGGTCACGTCTACGGGCCCGATTCTGATGAGCTCAACGCCGCGGTGCAGGCGGTGGATCGCGCAATGCAGCAGCTGGTCAGCGGCCTCGCCCGACAGGGCAGCGTGGCGAATCTGGTCGTGGTCTCCGACCACGGCATGGAAGCGACCTCGGAAAGCAGGCTGGTGATCATCGACGACTACGTCGACCCGGCCACGGTGACGGTCAACGAATGGGGCGCGCTGCTGATGGTCGAACCCGACCCCGGACACGAGGCGGCGGTCGCCGCGGCGCTGGTCGGCGAGCATCCGCACATGCAGTGCTGGCGCAAGGCGGATCTCCCTGCGCGCTGGCATTACGGCAGCCATTCCCGGGTCTCGGCAATTTCCTGCCAGCTGGAACCCGGCTGGTACGCGATCACTCGCGAGCGTCTGGCCAGGCAGAACGGCCGGATCAGCCAGGGCAAGCACGGCTACGACCCGGAACTGGAAAGCATGCACGCGATCTTTATCGCCAACGGCCCGGCCTTCAAACGAGGCTTGCGACTGCCGGTATTCGACAACGTGGACGTCTATCCGCTGCTGGCTCGGCTGGTCGGGGTGGAGCCGGTGGAGAATGATGGTGACCCGGCGGTGTTGCTGGAGGCGTTGCGGGAGCGCTGAGCCGGCAGCATCCGCTCCGGTCGCTGATGGCGGGCGCTACGCCCTCAATCAGGATTTGCCACCTCGACCGTCCACCGGAGCCGATCGGGAGCGCACTTGACTGCCGCCGACCTTTGGAAGCGCGCTTTGGCTACACTCCAGGCAGATTCCAGCATTGACGAGGATTCATCCGCCGGCTCCGTGGCAATGATTCGCCTCGCGCGGCAAACAACCGCTCCCCGTTTCGATAGAGGTCGCACCATGCGCCGTTTCCTTGCCGCATCCGCTGCACTGCTGCTTGCCACCCTGTCCAGTCCCCTGTACGCCGATGGCCCGCAGGTCGGCATCAACGCAGACATCGTCTACGGGCACAAGGACGGTCTGGCGATGACGATGGACGCGTTTTCCCCGGGCGAGGGGCGCAACGGTGCCGCGCTGCTGTTCATGGTGAGCGGCGGCTGGGTTTCACGCTGGTCGGCACCCGATCCCGCCTCGCCCATCGTCCGGCCTTTTCTGGACGCCGGCTACACCGTATTCCTGGTCCGGCACGGGAGCAGCCCGCGCTACGGTATCCCGGACGCCGTTGCCGACGTGACCCGCGCGGTTCGCTACGTGCGCCACCACGCTGATCGCTTCGGCATCGACCCGGCGCGGCTGGGCGTGATGGGAAACAGCGCCGGCGGGCACTTGGCGCTGGTCCTCGGGACCCAGGGTG
>JAGRJL010000592.1 GCA_020442775.1 Lysobacterales bacterium
GCTCCGTTGGACGAAATCGCTCAGCCTGCGCTTGGTCAGATCGCCACGCTGAAGGTGCTCGGCCAGCTCGCGGACCTCGCCCTGCAAATGTGAGGCCGCGGTCACCCCGATTCCCAGCGGTGTATTGATGTCATGCGCCACGCCGGCAACCAGGTTGCCCAGCGCCGCCATCTTCTCGGCATCAATCAGCTGATTCTGCGCCTGGGTCAGCTGCTCCAGCGTAGCGCTGAGATCACTGACCGCCGCCTCCAATTCGCTGGTGCGCTGCGATACGCGCTGCTCCAACTCCTCATTCAACAGCTTGAGCTGAGCCTCGGCACGCTTGATATCGTTGATATCGCGATTGGTGCCGACCAGACGCAAGGCGCGACCTTGCTCGTCGCGTGACACGGCGCGGCCGCGGCTGAGCAGCCAGATCCACTGCTCCTCGCGGTCGATCATCCGGTAGCTGCATTCGAAATCGCTGCTGTCGCCGCGAATGTGGTCCCGAAGCGCATGCCGGAAGCTATCGCGGTCGGCCGGATGGATGTGTTCCAGATATTGATCGGCGCGCTCGAACTGCAGGTCCACCGGCAGCGCCAGCGCCGGCAGCGGGTTCTCCCGATGCAGCCGATTGGCGGGGACGTCGAGATCCCAGAGCTCATCCCGACTCCCCCACAGGGCCATTCGCAATCGGGCCTGACTTTCGCGCAGCGCATCTTCCTGCGCGCGCACCTCGGTGATGTCGAAGGTGGTTCCGACCAGGCGAATCGCGCGACCTCGAGGGCCGCGTTCCACCACCTTGCCGCGGCTAAGCATCCAGCGCCATTGCTCCTGGTCGTCAAGGGTGCGATAGCTGATCTCGAAATACTCGGTCCTCCCGGCAACCACTTCGCCGAAGGCGGCATCGAAAGCATTGCGATCATCCTCGTGAACATAAGGCCGCATGCTCGCCAGGTGGTTGCCGTGGCCGTGGCGATCGAGCTTCAGATGCGGCAGCCGGTTTTCACGCTGCACCCGCCCAGAGACAATGTCGGCATCCCACAGCTCTCCGCGACTGCCCCAGAGAGATTGCTTGAGCAACTCCTCACTGCGCGCAAGATCCTGGCTGGCGCGCTGACGCTCGCGCCACAACCGCCGTCCGTACAGCCCTGCCCAGGTAATGATGGCGCCAACTGCGAACAAATATCCCAGCAGAGCCCAGGGCGAAAGCCAGGGAGCAGACGCCACGACCAGATTCATCGATCGCTCCGGCCCCCATTCATCGCGCCCGTTCAGCCGCGCCTTGAGGCGCAGCCGGTAGTCACCCGGATTCAGTCGGGTGAAGGTCACCTGACGTCTGGACTGCGGCAGTTCCTGCCAATCCTCATCCAGTGGATCCAGGCGGTAGGCGAATCGCAGAGCGCGCGAAGGCAACGGCCGGTCTGCGGCCAGTTCGACCGTGATCAGGTCTTTCTGATCGCGCAGCCAAAGGGTCTGGGCAAAGCCGATGTCTACCCCCGGCTCGCTGGGGCCGGAAGTCGCCAATGAGGGTCGATTGGTAATGAACAGCTCAGCGATGCTGACTCCCGGCGGCGCACGCTCCAGCTGCACCTGGCCCGGATGAAAGCTGGTCATGCCCTGCACCCCGCCAAAGTGGAAGCGCCCGTCGCTCGCGCGTAGTGCAGAGCCCACAAAATAGTCGGGCGCTCGCTCACGGCTGAAGGGACGCCAACTTTGCGCCGACTTGTTCTCGGGATTGATCTTGGCCAATCCCGCGGTAGTGCTGACCCAAAGCCAACCCGCATCGTCCTGCAAAATCCCGCCGATCGCATCGGCCGGCAGCCCGTGACGGCTGTCGATGACCTCAAAACCGGTGACCGCCCCCGTCGAGTCGCGATTGGCCAAAAGTACGCCATAGCCCTGACTGCCGATCCACAGGCGTCCGCTGCGGTCTTCAAACAGGCAACTGGCGGTGAACACCACCGAACCATCGTCTGAGTGCAGAATGTAGCGGTCCACCTGGCCAGTCTCCGGATCCAGCCGATTGAGTCCGCCGCGGCGCACCGCTAGCCACAGCTGCCCATCCGCGGTTTGCAGGACATCGTTGATGCTGGCTCCGGAGAGCGAATTCTCGCGCGCAGGATCGTGCGCGTAGTGCTTGAATTCGGTGCAACCGGCGCACAGCGCATCCAGGCCGTCGCGCAGGTAGCCAACCCAGAGGGTGCCCTGGCGATCGCGGTAGAGGGTCTGCACCCCCCGCCCGGCCACACTGCCTTGCTGCGCAGGGTCCGGCCTGAACCACTGGAAAGGTCCATCCGCTGCCGCCCGTCGCAGCAGCCCGTCATTGACCGTGCCCACCCACAGTTCGGGTCCATCGCTGAGCACCGCGGTTGGTAACAGCTTGGCCAGCTCCGGATGCCGCTCAGCCGGGCGTTCGAGCATCCCACGCTCCGGTTCGAAGCGAACCAGGCCACCACCGTCGATCAAGGCCAGCCAGAGCCCCCCTTCGCTCGCTTCTGCGATCGAGGAGACCGCTTGGGTGGGAAGTGCCTTGGGGTCGTCTGCGTCGCTGTGACTGCTGATGAATGACTCGTCAACGGGATTGTGGATCGCGGCACCCCCGGTCCAGGTGCCGACCCAGATCAAGCCGTCGCGACCTTCCATCAGCGCAGTCACCCGATTCCCCGGCAGCGCCCATGGATCAGCAGGATGATGATCCCAGCACTGCGCCGGTGAGTGATCCTTGTCGCCGTCAAACAGGCATAGCCCGGAAGCAGTGCCTACCCACAAGCGTCCACCGGCATCCAGCATCAGCCGCAGCACGCCATCGTCGAGCAGCCCGCCGGGTTCATCGCGGCGCCTTCTGGCGACTTCCTGACCCTGCGCATCCAGCGCCAAGACACCGGCATTGCGGGTACCCAACCAGAGCCGATCCAGACCATCTTCCGCCGCGGAGAGTACGCCTTCGGGATCGCCGTTGCCTGCAAACAGCAG
>JAGRJL010000593.1:0-1574 GCA_020442775.1 Lysobacterales bacterium
ATCGTGGTACCGATGCACTGGAGGCAGGAATACACGGTGACCTGGCGAGGAATCACCGTCTTTGGGAACCGGCAAGCGGTTGTGCAGAGTCCGCCGCAGCTTGATATCCACGCTTGCGTTGCCGTCGGCGCGAAGGGCGCCCTGGGTCAGATGCCTGATCGCGAGGTTGAGATCCTCTCAGCGGATGTCGTCCAGTCCTATCTCGATCAGATTCCGAGACTGGGCTCCGGAATCTTGAGTTACGAGAAAAAGGTGATGAAGCTGATCGTCGCCGATTACCCGGCCGATCTGTATGTGACTGTCCTGACCTGGCCGGGCGGGACCCATGCGCCAATCAACGGACTGGGTTCCCATGGGTTTTTCGGTTCCCCGGGTTTGGGTGCAGATGGCGTCGTCACCACGTTCTGGTCAGCTTCGATGGGCATTTGGAACGGCAAGGGAAAATATCTGGGAATTAGCCAGGGGTCCCATTCGGAAGCGCGTGTGGGAAGTGCTGCCGATGGTGAGGCGATGGCGCGAATGATCGAGGGTCAGCTAGGCGATCACTTGCAGACCTTGCGGGGTCTGATTGTGCGGGAAACTGAACAGACTTTGGCGGCGATCTTCCGCGGTGAGGAGCGTCCCAGGCCGGGCATTGACGATGCGCTTGTCCGGTTGTCGAACTGCGCTCAGGTGCACTGACAAGGGTGCCTGTTGAGGCGATCGACTTGCAGCCTTTGCCCTACCAATAATCTTGGAGTCCGAATTGAACGCCTATCCAATCACCTCACTGGTTCTGGCCGCGATCGTGTTGATGCAGTTCTGGTTTGCTTTCCAGGTCGGCCGTGAACGCACCCGCAGCAAGATCAAGGCGCCTGCCATGGTCGGTGACAACCGGCTGGAATGCGCCCTGAGAGTCCAGGGCAACACGGTCGAGCAGTTCGTGATGTTTCTGCCGGCGCTGCTGATCGCGATGCCGCTGCTGGGCGACATCTACAGCGCGGTGCTGGCGCTGCTGTGGATGGTCGGGCGAGTGCTGTTCGCCCAGGGCTACATGCGTGACCCCAGCGCTCGCGGCACCGGCTTTATCATCACCGTCGGCGCGTTGGCGATCGCGGTGATCTGCGGGATCGTGGCCGCGGTCCGCAATCTGATCCTGCTCGGATGAGCGACGCCGGAGTGACCCAGATGGCGCCCCTGCGGCGTCTGCTGCGCTATGCCCGCGGCTATCGTCCGCGGATCTGGGCAGCCTCTGCCTGCTCGGTGATCAACAAGCTGTTCGACATTGCCCCGGAGATCCTGATCGGCATTGCGATCGACGTGGTGGTGCGCGGCGAGGAGAGCTTTCTGGCGGCCTACGGGGTGGTCGATCCGGCCCAGCAGATCTATGTGCTGGGCGGCTTGACCCTGCTGATCTGGGCTGGCGAGAGCCTGTTCGAGTATCTCCATCTGCTGCTGTGGCGGGGTTTGGCGCAGGACCTGCAGCACGATTTGCGGGTGGACGGTTTCGCCCATCTGACCCATCTGGATCTGGCCTATTTCGAGGACCAGCGCGGCGGCAATCTGGTGGCCATCCTCAACGACGACATCAACCA
>JAGRJL010000593.1:1652-1854 GCA_020442775.1 Lysobacterales bacterium
TCGCCGCTGATCGCGCTGCTTGCCTTTACCCCGATTCCGGTGATCGTCTGGGGCGCCTTCTTCTTCCAGCGACGGGCCCAGCCGCTCTACGCCGAGGTGCGCGATCGCGCCGGTCAGCTGGCCGCGAGGCTGAGCAATGCGATCAGCGGAATCGCCACGATCAAGAGCTACACGCGGGAAGCGACCGAACTGGACCAACTCG
>JAGRJL010000594.1 GCA_020442775.1 Lysobacterales bacterium
GAACAGCGGCTGCAGGATCGCTATTCGCTGCGCTGCGCGCCGCACGTGATCGGGGTGCTGGAAGATGCGCTGCCGTGGCTGCGCGGCAGCATCGAGAACGAGCTCAACAGCGCCAATGACAACCCGCTGATCGACGCCGATCAGGAGATGGTGCTGCACGGTGGGCACTTTTATGGCGGTCACATCGCCTTCGCCATGGACAGCCTGAAGAACGCGGTGGCCAACCTGGCCGATCTGCTCGACCGGCAGATGGCGCTGCTGGTGGATGCCCGCTACAGCCATGGCTTGCCGGCCAATCTCAGCGGCGCCAGCGGACCGCGGGCGGCGATCAGTCACGGACTCAAGGCGCTGCAGATCTCGGCCTCGGCGTGGACCGCCGAGGCGCTCAAGCTGACCATGCCGGCCTCGGTCTTTTCCCGCTCCACCGAGTGCCACAACCAGGACAAGGTCAGCATGGGCACCATTTCCGCACGCGACTGCCTGCGGGTGATCACGCTGACCGAACAGGTGGCCGCCGCACTGTTGATCACCAACCGTCAGGCGGTGGAATTGCGCCGCGAGCGCGCCACCGATGGCCTGGCGATGAGCGCTGCGCTGGACCGGATGCACGACGATCTGGCGGCGCGGGTGGCGCTGGTGGTTGAGGATCGCGCGCTGGATGGGGAACTGCGCGATCTGCTTGCGGGGATCGATGCGCAGGCCTGGAGCCTGTATGAGTGAACCGGCAGCGCCCGTGCAGGACTGGTCGCACAGCCTGGAGCTGAGCCCGGCCTTTCATGATCTGGATCCGATGCAGATCGTCTGGCACGGCCACTATCTGAAGTATCTGGAGCTGGTGCGCTGCGCGTTGCTGCAGCGCTACGACTACGATTATCCGCAGATGGCAGAGTCCGGCTACGCCTGGCCGATTGTTGATCTGCGCACCAAGTACGTGCGACCGGCGCGTTACGGCCAGCGGCTCAAGCTGTATGCGCAGATTGTGGAATGGGAATACCGACTGAAGATCCGCTATCTGATCAGCGACGCCGACAGCGGCGAGGTGATGACCCGGGCGCACACCGTGCAGGTGGCGGTGGACGCGCGCAGCGGCGAGATGTGTTACGTCAGCCCGCCGGTGTTGCGCGAGCGGCTGGGAATTGCTCCATGAAAGGTCGTGGTCGCGCGCTGCTGTGGTCAATCGGATTGCTGCTGGCGATGCCGCTGTGGGCGGGGGATCCGGGGCTGGCGAGGATTGACGCACAGCTGGTCCGCGCGCCGGTGTTGCGCGGCGAGTTCAGTCAAAGCAAGCGGATCGAGGGCTTCAGCCATCCGCTGCGTTCCTCCGGACGCTTCGTGGTCGCTTTGGACAAGGGCGTGCTGTGGGAGACACTGGCGCCCTTTCCCTCATCGGTGGTGCTGACTCGCGAGCAGCTGATCAGCCGCCAGCCCGATGGCGGCAGCAAGGTGCTGGTGGGCGCGGAAAACCCGGCGCTGGAGGTGGTCCAGGCTCTGCTGATGGCGTTGATCGTCGGCGACCTCGGGCGACTGCAGACCCAGTTTGAGATCCGCTCCGAGGATGTCGCGCGGGGCTGGGCGGTGCGGCTGATTCCCACCGATCCGATGCTGCAGCAAGTTTTCAGTGAGGTTGAACTGGGTGGCGGCGCATTCGTCGAGAGGGTCACCCTGAGTGAGCCAGGCGGCGATCGCAGCGAGATTGAGTTCGCTCAGATGAGCACCGCAGCGCCTGAGCTCAGCGACGCCGAGGCTGCGCTGTTTGAATAGCCCGCATCTTTGTTATCTCTTGCGGCGGAGGCCGTCCGCTTCCATGGACATGGCGCTCGGTAGCGCAGTCTGCGCCGGTTGGCGGGCTAGACGTCGTGAAAGCATGCTGTTGACGCCCTATGAGTCCGCCGACCGCGCTACGCCACTCATTTCCTTACCTCGGCCGGTGGCGCTCGCGCGGCGGAGAGGTGTGAGAAATGCGGGCTAGCGCTGCGGGCGAACGACGCTGGCGCGGACTGTCCCAGATCTGGGTGCTGCTGGTGCTTGCCCTGATCGTGCAGCAAGTCCAGTTCTGGCGAGCGCCACAGCTGGATACCGACGTGATGGCGCTGCTCCCGGGGGAGGCTCAGGATCCGCTGCTGGCGCTGGCCAGCGAGCAGATTGCGGCGAGCGCCACCCGCCAGCTAGTCAGTTTGGTCGGTGCCGATGACTGGGCTCGGGCCCGCGCCGCTGCCGAACGCTACGTGGCCGTGATTGATGCGGCCGATAGCGACTTGCGGCGTGTGCAGCTCCAGCCGGAGGCGCTGCAGCAGGCGCTGAACTTTTATCGCGGCAGCCGCGCGGCGTTGCTCACCAGCGAGCAGCGGGTGGCGCTTGCCGGCGGTGATCCGCAGGCGCGCGTGGCTGAAGCGATGGCGCGGCTGTACGCGCCCGGTCCGAACCCGGGCCTGCTCAGCTGGCGCGAAGATCCGCTGGACCTGTGGGCCAGCTGGTGGCAGAGCCGCCGCGGATCGCTGGGCCTGCGCGAAGGCTGGATTCACCTGAGCGACGGCGATCGGGTGTGGATCGTGGTGCGCATGGTCTATCAGCAATCGGCCTTTCGCTTTGACGGCTCACGGGCGCTGGGCGAGCAGCTGGAGCAAGCCGCTGCGGCTGCCCGGGTCGATCAGGGCGAAGGCGCCATCGAGATCCTCAACGGCGGCGTGCCACTGCATGCAGAGGCGGCCGCAGCGCGGGCCAGCTGGGAAGTCAACACCATCGGCCTGGGTTCGTTGGCGGCGGTGGTGCTGCTGGTCTGGCTGAGTTTCCGCCGGCTGCAGCCGCTGCTGCTGGTTGCCTCTTCGTTGCTCATCGGCGTCGCCGCTGGTGCCGCGGTAACCGCGCTGGTGTTTGGCCAGCTGCATCTGCTCACCCTGGTGTTTGGGGCCAGTCTGGTCGGGGTGGCCGAGGACTATGGAATTCACTACTACGCCAGCCGTCAGCAGTCGCCCGAGCAGCGCCCGCTGGGGCTGATGAGAGCACTGCTGCCGGGCCTGGGTCTGGCGCTGATCACCTCGGTGCTGGCCTATCTGGCTCTCGGTCTGGCGCCCTTTCCCGGTTTGCGACAGATGGCCGTGTTTTCCGCAGCGGGCTTAAGCGCCGCCTTTCTCACCGTGGTGCTGTGGTTTCCCTGGCTGGATGGTCCCGCGCCCAAACCCAGCGGCTTTGCCCGCGCGATCGCCGACAGCCTGCAGCGCTGGCCGCGGATCGCCGGCAAGCCGGGCTGGCTGACGATGGGGCTGATCGGGACGCTGATCGTGGGTGGTCTGGCCCAGCTCAAGGTCGATGATTCGCTGCGTAGCCTGCAGAGCTCGCCGCCGGAACTCATCGCCAGCGAAGGACGGATAGCGCGATTGCTCGGCTTGCCCAGCCCGGCGCAGTTCTATCTGATCCAGGCTGGTGATCCGCAAGCGCTGCTGCAAGCCGAGGAGGCGCTGACCCGCGCGCTGCAGCCGCTGATCGCTGAAGGGGAGCTGGCGGGGCTGCGCGCGATTTCCCAATGGCTGCCGTCGCTGCGCCAACAGCAGGCTGACGGCGAACTCACTCGCTCGGTGGAAGGGCCGTTGCTGGCCGCGGT
>JAGRJL010000595.1:0-329 GCA_020442775.1 Lysobacterales bacterium
GGTTGGGCAAATCGGCCTGCTTCGGACTGGATTGCCCCCAAAAGGCCCTTGTCAAGCAGACAAAGGGATTTACACTGCACCGCAACATACTCTTGCGTAGGTTCACCATGCTGCAGCCCTTCCGCGCCGCACAACGCCTCGATCAGGTCCGCTATGACATTCGTGGTCCGTTGCATGCTCGCGCCGGTGAACTCGAGGCCGAAGGGCACCACATCACCCGACTGCACATTGGCAACCCGGCGCTGTTTGGCTTTGAGGCGCCTGCTCACCTGCGCGAGGCGATCGCCAGCCGGCTGCCCGAGGCCGAAGCCTACTGCCACCAGCAGGGC
>JAGRJL010000595.1:511-1455 GCA_020442775.1 Lysobacterales bacterium
GCGGCGGTACTGCTCAACGGTGGCAAGCCGGTGTACTACGGCTGCCCGCCGGAGCGACAGGGCCTGCCTGATCCGGAGGAGATCGAGGCGCTGATTGGCCCACGAACCCGAGCGCTGGTGTTGATCAATCCCAACAACCCGACTGGCGCGGTGTACCCCAAGGCGCTGCTGGAGCGGTTGGTACGGCTCGCCGAAGGCTTCGGCTTGATGATCTTCAGCGATGAGATCTATGAAAGTCTGACCTATGACGGGGCGCAGTTTCATCCGATCGCACCGATGGTGAGGGACACCCTGTGCGTGACCTTGAGCGGCCTCTCCAAGGTGCATCGCGCCTGTGGTTATCGCGCCGGCTGGCTGGCAGTCAGTGGATTGCTGCGTCCGGCCAGGGATTTCCTGCGCGGATTGAATCTTCTGGCCGCGCTCCGCCTTTGTTCCAATGTGCCGGCCCAATGGGCAGTCGTTGCCGCACTCACCGGTCCGGATACCCATAGCGAACTGGTCAGCCCTGGCGGGCGCCTCGCCCGATCGCGACAGGCCGTTGTGGATGCGGTGGCGGACAGCCGTTTCCTGCGCTGCAACCCACCCCAGGGCGCCATCTACGCCTTCCCGGGGGTCGATACCGAGCGTCTGCCGGGCTTTGACGACGAGCGTTTCGCAATGGACCTGCTGGAGCACAAGCACATCCTGGTGGTGCCCGGGTCCTCGTTCAACGTGGCCTATCGCAATCATTTCCGGATCACCTTGCTGCCGGACGCGCAGACCATGCGCGCATCGCTCAGGGCGATCGAAGAGGTGCTGGAGCGTCAGGCGGCACAGTTGGCGCCGAGCAAGGCGGTAGTCGCAGCCTGAGCTTCTTGTGCAACTGGGAGGCCACTCATGGCGGCTCGGCGATTCCTCGCGCTAGGGGATTCCTACACGATTGGCGAACAGGTGCCGGCCGAGCA
>JAGRJL010000595.1:1503-5216 GCA_020442775.1 Lysobacterales bacterium
CACCCCTGATCATCGCGCAAACCGGATGGACCGCTGACGAGCTGGAGGTGGCTCTGGATCAGGCGGAGCAGAACCAGATCGCGCCACCCTACGACCTGGTCAGCCTGCTGATTGGGGTCAATGATCAGTACCGGGGACGCGAAGCGGAAAGCTTTGCACCCGCATTTTCGCGGTTGCTGACGCGCGCGATTGGCTATGCGGGCGGCGATGCCCGACGCGTGCTCGTCGTATCCATACCGGACTGGGGAGTGACCCCCTTTGCCCGCGAAGAAGGGCGTGATCGATCGATCGTTGCGGCCGAGATTGATGCCTACAATCAGCTCAGCCGCGGTTTGAGCGAATCCGCTGGGGTGCACTACGTTGGGATCACCGACCTCACCCGGGAAGCGGCGAAACGCCCTGAGCTGCTCGCTGGCGATGGCCTGCACCCATCCGGATCGGACTACGGCCGCTGGGCCTCGCGGATCCAGGGCTACCTGCTTGAGCAGGGCTGGCCGTTCGACTGACAAGACGCGCGGGTGTCGCTACCTTGGCGACGCGCGCCGGAACAATGCGTGCCCTTTGCGCCCGGCCGAACTCCCCAAAAAAACAGGGCACCCGAAGGTGCCCTGGCAGTAAAGCATTGAGTCTGGCTTAGCCCTGCTCTGGCGCTGCAGCCGGCGCCGCGTCGCCGTCGGCGGGTGCCGGGGTCGGACCTTCGGCGCTGTCCTTCGGGGCCGGCTTGGTCTTCTCCGGAATCTTCAACTCGTCCGGCACCATTTCACCAGCCGGTGGCTCAAGCATGAAATAGACGTTGGTGACGAACTCGGTATTGGGGTCTTCGTCCGACGAATCACCTTCGGATTCGGTCTGATCGACCTCATCGCCCGAATCAGCCAGATCGCCCGGAATTGGCAACTCTCCCATCAGCTCTTCGAAGGGTCGCGACACCGGCCGCAGGCCGCGTACGCTCATGTACGCCTGCAGCTTCTCCTGCGTCACCTTGCTGAGATTGCGCCGACCCCAGTGAGAGGCGGTCACGAAAGTCCCGGCAAAGGTCTGGGTGGCCTTGATCTCTTTTGGCGGATTGAGACCTTCGGTGGTCTCGACCGGCAGATAGATGTCGAAGCTGGCGCTGTAGCGATCACGGCTGAGCATGTTCACGATCGGCCGTCCGGTGACGTTGGCCTTCGCTTTCACTGCGTAGTCGTTGAGCTTGGCCACGGTCTCATCAATCGCCTGCGGCACGTCGAGCACCTCTTCAGCCGAGTACACGATGGTGGATCCGGTGGTGCTCAGCGCCGGGCGCGCCTGCAGCGTCTTGATCTCTACATCCAGATCGCTGTAGTCGCGAGCATAGGGGGTACTCTCCAGCAGTGCCTTCAGCCGCATCAGACCCATCTGGAAATCTTCGCCGATCGCGCTGTCCAGATAGATCCCGCGATAGCGCATCACCGGGTTGATGCCCAGATCGATGTCATAGCTCCAGGTGGTCTGCACGCCCAGATCGTTGGGCTTGAAGCGGAAGGTCACCGTCGCCGGGGCGAAGCGCTCCCACTCATGTGCGATCTTGACCAACCGGTAGGGATCGGCTTCGATGATCCGCTGGTTGCCCGAAGATACCTTGGGGTCGGTGGACGCCCACTGGTAGCTGGCGCCAAAGCCCTGCTCGGCACCGCTGACAGAGGTGCGCATGGTCGGGGCCTTCTTGTGCCAGGGCGACCACTGGTCAAAGCGCTTGAAGCTGTTGACCATGTCGAAGACGTGGCTTGCCGGACGCTCGATAACGATCGTCCGCTCAACGTGGCCGGTCTGGGGCAGGAAGTACGCCAGTCCGAAGAAAAACAGCGCCACGAGAGCTAGCGCGATCAAAAGTTCTACAATGGAGCGCATCTGGCCAAACTCCCCTTAATGCGTGCCCTAACAAGGTATAGCGTTCAATGGTAATGGCTTAGCAGGCACCATGTCATGCGAACCCACCAGCCGTTTCGTTGCAGATTGGGACGTGCATAAAGCCCGTCCCGATCAGTCAATCAGTGATCTTCGTCTCTGAGCAGTTCCGCGTAGGCATCGGCGTCCAGCAGGGATCCGATTTCTTCGGAGTCACTGGGCGCCAGCGCAAAAATCCAGCCTTCGCCGAAGGCGTCCTCGTTGATGATCTCAGGCTTGTCGGTCAACGCGTCGTTGACCGCAATCACGCGTCCGGCGACAGGCGCATAGATGTCGCTGGCCGCCTTGACCGATTCCACCACTGCACAGGCCGACCCGGCGTCAAACTCGGCACCGACTTCCGGCAGTTCGACATAGACCAGATCACCGAGTTGCGACTGGGCGTGGGCGGAAATTCCCACGCGAACGCTGCCGTCATCTTCGACGCGTGCCCACTCGTGAGATTTGAGAAATCGCAGATCGCCTGGAATTTCGGACATGTGCTTGTGCTAAGGCTGACTGACAGACAAGGGGCGCGAGTTTACATCACCTGCGGTGTTTGCGCGCCCTCCGATCCGGCGAAGGGCGGGAAGCTGTGCGGAGGATCGCTATAGCTCGATTCCCGGAGCCGCCTTTCCGCCTTTGACGAAGGGCGGCTTCACCTTGCGTACCGGCAGCAGCTTGCCGCGCATGTCCACTTCCAGGTGCTCGTCATGAGCATTGGGCACCAGCGCCAGAGCAATCGATTTGCCCAGGGTTGGGGAGAAGGTCCCGCTGGTCACCTGCCCTTCGCCCTGAGCGCAGCGCACCAACTGTCCATGCCTCAAGACGCCGCGCTGGTCGAGTACCAGACCGATCAGCGCACGGGGAACGCCCTGGTCCCGCTGACGCTGCAATGCCTGGCGGCCAATGAACTCGCGCTCCGGCGGATCCATCGCCACGGTCCAGGCCAGCCCGCACTCCAGCGGGGAGATGCTCTCGTCCATGTCCTGTCCATACAGGTTCATGCCGGCTTCCAGGCGCAGCGTGTCTCTAGCGCCCAGACCAGCCGGCTTCGCGCCCGCGGCAATCAGCCGATTCCACCACTGCTCGGCAACCTCGCTGGGCATGACGATCTCGAATCCGTCCTCGCCGGTGTAGCCGGTGCGGGCCAGGAACAGCCCATCGGCTTCGGCCGCACTGAACCGGGTCAGCGCCTCAACCGCCGCTCGCTCGGCCTCGCTGATCAGACCCAGCACCAGTTCCCGCGCTTGTGGTCCCTGCACCGCGATCATCGACAGATCCGAGCGTTCCCTGACGGTCACGGCAGTGCCCGAGGCCTGCTGACGTATCCACGCCAGATCCTTCTCCCGAGTTCCGGCATTCACCACGATGCGGAAATGGGTGGGACTCATGAAATAGACGATCAGATCATCGATCACGCCGCCCTCGGGGTTGAGCATGCAGGTGTAGAGCGCCTTTCCCGGCGACTTCAGCTTGGCGACATCGTTGGCGACCAGACGACGCATGAAGGCACTGCAGTCCTCGCCCTTGAGATCGACCACACACATGTGGGAGACATCGAACAGACCCACCCGCTCACGTACCTGGTGGTGCTCATCGACCTGCGAGCCGTAGTGCAGCGGCATCTCCCAGCCGCCGAAATCGACCATCCGAGCGCCGGCAGCCCGATGCGCCGCGTTGAGTGCGGTCTGTTTCATTGCCCTCTCCCAAAGTCCCGTGTCGGGGCGCGCACTATAACTGAAGCGCGGGCTTTGGCAGCAGAACTGGCGCTTGCTGTGCCGGGACGCGGCAGCAGCACCCGT
>JAGRJL010000596.1 GCA_020442775.1 Lysobacterales bacterium
GATCGGCCTTCTTCAGCAGCGCGCTGACCGGGATCTCGGTGTCTTGCACCTTTGGGTCCAGACTCATGGGGCGGTAGTACAGCGATGGTCTGGTTAATTCGCCGGTCGCCGCCCAGACCCGTTCCACTGCGGCCATTGATCCGCCGGCGATCGCATTCTGAAAGGCCTGGTTGACCTTCTGAGTATCGATCTGGCCGTCGGTCTCCAACGCGCCGTCGGCGATCAATCGCTCCGCCACCTGGACGTGCCGGCCATAGAGGGCTGCGGGCAGGGGCGCACGCGCAGCGACAATCCCGGGGTCGCCGATCTCGTGGTCACGGGTCAATGCGCCGCCCTCGATCAAGCGCAACAGCGCATCATCCGAGGCATGCCGGTTGGCCGCTGCGCGGCGAAACAACAGCGCCCCGTCGGTGGAGCGCAAATCGAAGTCTGACTGCTCTATCCACGACATGGCTGCAGGCGACAGGTTGGTCCAGCGGGAAAGGCTCGCTGCCTCATGGACTTCGTCGATAAATTCATTCACCGCCGCCGGCATGTTTGAGGGCTTGCCGTCGATGGCGATCTCCTTGCTTTCATCGCCAAAGTTCAGGGTGATCTTGTAGCTTTGCTGGTGGCTCCATCCGCCCTGGTAGCGGTCGCGCATGGACCACAGGTTTTTGGCGATGGCGCTCTCCTGCAGCGCCGCAACGACGCCTGGTGGAACCCGGAAGGGGACGTTGCCGACTACGTCGACGTATTCAATGCCGACAAATTCCGCTTGACCGTCGCCGTACAGGCGCATGCCGTAGCGTGGCGATCGGCCGCGGTCGCTGCCGAAAGCCTCCAGTTGGAACATCACCTCGGTCATCGGGACCTCGGGTGCAGCGAGCTGCTGTGCCGGCAGTTCCTCGCCGTCGATGTACTCCCAGACCACCACGGCGGTCGGTGAACCGTCCACCACGAATGGGCGGTAGCGCCAGGTATCGATCGCTGCGAGTGCCTGCAGATCTTCCGGCTCCAGCGTCGCCTCGCTGAAACCCATGGTGTCCCGGGTGCCATAGCAGCTGATGTCGCCCTGCTCATCGACCAGCAGGATCAGCCAGAACTCGCCGAAGCCATAGTCATCCTCGCCGAGTTCGGGATAGCGCAGCGTTGGCAGTTCGAACAGCCGGTGGGCTTCAACGACTGCATGCTCAGGCTGATGACCGAGCAGCTCGGTCTCGGCGCACTGGGGCGTCTGGGCAGCGTGCAGCTTTCCTGCCAGCGGCATGACGAGGGCGGCGGCCATGAGCCATTGTTTGATCATGTGCGCAAAGCCTCCGGATGTGATCCTCGCTGCCTGAAGCTAGCAGCGAATGCGCGATCAGGATATGCCCGTGTCGAGAACGTTGACCGCGCGATCTTCACGCCGTGTATGCAAGCTTGAACCCGAATCCGCGTGTCTGCATCGCGATCCCGCCTGACGATCCTGCCTTACGGGAGCGAATCCATGATCTGTTCGATCCATTCCGCCTCTGCTTCGACGCACCCGCAACTGCGCTGGTGGTGCCTGCTGGCACTGTTCTTGATGACGCCCGCGATCGCCCAGGTCGACAGCAGCGGTGATTCCGCTGCCCACGCGCAACCAGCGGCGGCAGACGCAGCAGGCGCGGTCGCCCGACTGCACGACCCTGATATCGATGCGCTGGAGCTGGAGCGGCGTCTGGTGCCGCTGACTCGGGAGGAGTTGGCCGAACTGGCGCCGGTCTGGCTGCAGATCGTGCGCGAGCGCACCGAGAAAGTGACCGACGAGCAGATCGCGCTGGATCAGGCAGACGGCGCGGCGGCCGTTGGGATGCGCGAGGCGCTGACCCAGCAGGTCAAGGAGCGCAATCAGCTGTTCGCCAAGTTTCTGGAGGTGATCTCGGCGTGGGAGAAGAAGGGTGGCGATGAGAAATTGATTGCCGAGTACCGCGCCTACAGAAACGCTGTGCTGATTGAGGAAGCCCGCACCACCGACATGATGACCCTGATCAGGGAGGCCTTTACCTGGACCGGTGATCGCGAGGGCGGGGTGCGCCTGATCAAGAATCTCGCGCTGGTGGTGGGGGCACTTTTGCTGCTGCTGATGGTTGCCCGTCTGGTGCGGCGCTTTGCCCGCCGCTGGATCGAACGGCTGCCCAATCTGAGCAAGCTGCTGCAGAGCTTCTTTGTGGCGGTGATCTACTGGATCGTGCTGGCGATCGGGTTGATGGTGGTGCTGTCGGCGCTGGGGGTGGACGTTTCCCCGGTCTTTGCGCTGATCGGCGGGGCTTCCTTCATCCTAGCCTTTGCCCTGCAGGACACCCTGGGCAATCTGGCCAGCGGGCTGATGATCATGATCAACCGGCCCTTTGACGAAGGCGACGTGGTCAACGTGGGCGGGGTCACCGGCAAGGTGCAGACCGTGAGCATCGTGGCCACGACCGTGACTACCCCCGACAATCAGCGCATCGTGATTCCCAACAAGAACGTGTGGGGCAATGTGATCACCAACGTCACCGCCAGCCCGACCCGGCGGGTGGATCTGGTGTTCGGCATCGCTTACGAGGACTCGATGGCGGATGCCGCGAAGATCATCGCCGACACCGTCGCCGCCCATCCGCTGGTGCTCAGCGATCCCGAGCCGGTGATCCGGGTCCACGAACTCGCTGACAGCTCGGTCAATTTCGTCTGCCGACCCTGGGCCAAGACCGCCGACTATTGGGCGGTGTACTGGGACCTGACCCGTCAGGTGAAGGAGAACTTCGACGCCGCCGGGATCAGCATTCCCTATCCGCAGCGCGATCTGCATCTGCGTAGCGGACCGGCGCAGGCGCTGAATCTGGTGCTCGACAAGCCATCGCAAGCGGATTGATTGGTCTCTCGGCTGCATGGATCAGCCTGCTGGCAGGCGATCGGAGGGTTTGGCTAGCTTGATGAGTTGGTTCGCGCCGGTAGGCATCGCGTCGCCAGCAGGGCTGGCTCCAACAAGGCCGGTCCTGGCAACTGTAGCTAGTCGCTCGGCTCTCATGTAGGAGCGTGCTCGCACGCGATCAGATCGTTCGGTTCGCCGAAAACCTCCGCAAGTTGCGCGGCGCGTTTCGTCGGCAGGGCTGGCTACGGCGTCCGTCGCCCGCCCGGAGGCGGGTTCTCCTGTCGCACAAGGTCGCAATCGCCTGAAGCTGATCCTCGGAGGGCCGGCCTTCCAACATCCGGGCTCAGTGCCCACCCTGCGGATGGGCATGACCGTCGCCGAAGTGGATAAAGGCGCGGGCGAAGGGGTCCTTTTCCAGATCACCCATGTCCGCATAGTCGATGATCGGAAACCGGTTGATTGCGCTGAAAGGGTCGTCACTGGGGCTGCTCAGAGCGCTCAGCTCGATACGCTGACCCGCCTGCTGCCACCACAGCGGCAGGGAAAGCTCAGTACTCCACAGCGCTCGTTCCACCGAGCCTTCATCAGTCAGCAGC
>JAGRJL010000597.1:0-764 GCA_020442775.1 Lysobacterales bacterium
CTCTACGGGGTGCTGGTATTTCTCACCCAGCGGCTGCTGTGGCCGCTGACCGGGCTGGCGGAAACGGTGGATCTGTACGAGCGCGCGATGGCCTCTACCCGGCGGGTGCTGGGTCTGCTCGACAGCCAGCGCAGCATTCCGCGCGACGGCACCCTGCGGCCGTCTGCCCTGCGCGGACAGATCCGGATGCGCGAGGTGGACTTTGCCTATGGCGACGGGCGTCCAGTGCTGCGGGAGATCGATCTGCAGGTCGATCCCGGGCAAACCCTGGCCCTGGTCGGCAGCACCGGTTCCGGCAAGAGCTCGCTGATCAAGCTGCTGCTGCGCTTCTATGCGCCAGGCAAGGGCCGGATCGAGATCGACGGACAGCCGATTGAGGACTATGACCTGCTCTGGCTGCGCGGTCAGATCGGGCTGGTCAGCCAGGATGTCTTCCTTTTCGACGGCACGGTGGAGGAGAACATCGCCTACGGGCGCCCCGGCGCCGGCCCCGAGGAGATCCGCCGCGCGGCACGATTGTCGGAAGCGCACGCCTTCATCAATGAACTGCCGCAGGGCTATCAGACCCGGGTCGGTGAACGCGGGCAAAAGCTCTCCGGTGGCCAGCGCCAGCGGCTTTCGCTGGCCAGAGCGGTGCTCAAGGACCCGCCAATCCTGCTGCTGGACGAGGCGACCAGCGCGGTGGACAACGAAACCGAGGCCGCGATTCAGCGCTCCCTGGCGCAGATCTGCGTCGGTCGCACCACCATCATGATCGCCCACCG
>JAGRJL010000597.1:830-3055 GCA_020442775.1 Lysobacterales bacterium
CCGAGTTGCTGGCGCGCAATGGGGTCTACGCCGCGCTGTGGGCGGTGCAGACCGGGCTCAGACACTCGGCATGAGTGCCCCGCAGGGCACTGCGCGGAACAGCTGATCAAGCATCGATGCCCCAAGGGCGTACGGGCGGGTCATCGACTCAGGCGCCCACTGCCGCTAGCCTTAGCGCTTTCCATTTCTCCGGAATGCCTTGATGCGTATTCGTTTGCTTCCCGCGGCTGCTGCCGCATCTGCGCTGCTGCTCTCGGCCTGCGGCAAGGACGCTGGCGATGCCGGCCAGAGCCTGCTTGCCTATGTGCCGGCAGACACCCCCTACGTGGTTGCTAATCTGGAGCCCTTCGACGCCGAGCTGCGCAAGGCCTGGATCAAGGCCTCAGGGGGCAAGCAGTTGTTTGCCCTCTATCGCTCCATGCTGGGCAACTTCGCCGCGGTCGCCGACGACGAGGATGAGCGCAAGGCGATGAAGTTCCTGGGCGCAGTGCTCGACGAGTTCGAGCCGATGGTCGATCCAGAGCAGCGTACCCCGCTGGGCATGGCCGAAGAGGCGGAAGTGGCGCTGTATGGCTACGGATTGCTGCCGGTCATGCGTTTGCGTCTGGCCGATCCGGCGGCATTTGAGCAGGTGATCGCCAGGCTTGAGCAGTCCCTGGGTTCGGCAATGACCAGCGACGAGGTCGGCGGCTACAAGCTGCGTCGCCAGGTGATCGACGAGGTGGTGATCTATCTGGCGGTGATCGGCGATCAGGCGGTGTTCGCGCTGATCCCCAGCGCCGAAGATCAGGCCATTCGCGAGCAGGTGCTGGGTCTGCAGATGCCCGAGCAGTCGATGGCGGACAGCGGCAAGCTGGAGCAACTCGCCACCCAGTACGGCCTGCAGCGCAACGCCGGGGTCGGTCTGGTCGATACTGCCGCATTGATCGGCGCGCTGCTCAATCCCACCCGACCCGGTGACCGCGCGCTGCTCAGCCTGGGCGAGAAGGACGCGCCAACCGCCGATCTGGATGCCACCTGCCAGGCCGAGGTCAACGAAATCAGCGCGCTGGTCCCCCGACTGGTGATGGGCGCAAAGCACATGGACGCTGAGCGCATGGATGCCTTCAGCATCTTTGAAATGGCGCCCGAGGCCGCCCAGCGCTGGGCCGCAGTGAGCGCGCCGCAGCCGGGCGCGAAGGCACCCAAGGATGGCTGGGTCTGGTTCGGCTTCGGCATCGATCCGGTCAAGACGGGCACCGCACTGCGCGGGCTGGCCGATCTGGTGGCGGCCGATCCCTTCCAGTGTGAACACCTGACCGACCTCAACGATGCGATGGCGCAGATGAAGGAAGGCCTCAATCCGATGGCCATCGGGATGGCGGCCAACTTCACCGGGGTCTTTGTGAATCTGGACAAGATCGTGCTGGATGATCAGCAGAACCCGATTTCTGGCGAGGGTGTGGTGGCGATCAGTTCGCCGGCGCCGGCCGCGCTGTGGGCGCTGGCCAAGGGTCAGCTGGAGATGCTTGAAAGCCTCGATATCGGTGTCGACAAGGGCGTGGTGGCGGTGCCCACCGACTTGTTCCCGATGCCGCTGCCGGCAAAGGCGCTGATGACCGAGCGCAGCCTGGCGCTGGCGGTGGGGGATATCGATGACGCGCGGGTGGAGGCGATCGCGGCGGTCGATCCCCAGGCCGAACAGCCGATCTTCCGCTATGGCCTGACCGGCCGTTTCTACAGCGAGTTCTATGGCGACCTGATGGAACGCGCGATGCTGGAGGCGGCGCTGGATGATGACGACGGCGAGGCGATGGCGAAGATGAATCAGACCCAGCGCGAGCAGTTTGCCAAGGACATGCGCGAGCTGATGCGGATCGCCGGCGAAACCATTGACTACATGGACACCCAGATCCTGTTTACCGAGGGCGGGCTGGAGATGCGTCAGCAGACCCGGATGAAGTGATCACCGGCGCTTCTGGCTGACCCGGCGGTGAACTCGCCGCTTGGCAGCCTCGCCCTCTGAAAAGCCCATGCCACGCGCGGCATGGGCTTTTCATTCAGGCGATCTGCGATGACCTTGGGGTGAAGCTCTGCGCGCTGCGCTCGCCTTCCGATCAGCACGCTCCTGACTGCCCGCAGACGCTCTTGTGCAGCAGCAGTCGTCAAGTCCGGGTCACCAGCCATCGGGTTCAAATGACCTTCGGATCTCCAGAGTTTCGCTGTGCGGGTGAGCGCACAGCGCT
>JAGRJL010000598.1:0-2490 GCA_020442775.1 Lysobacterales bacterium
CATAGCGCATCGGCGAGTCCGGACCGGCCACACAAGTGATGGTCTCTGGCCCCTTGATCTGCCCGTAGAGGGTCACCTGATGAGCTTCGGCAAAGGCGGCCAGCGCTGCGCGATCAGCCTCCGACAGCGGCGCCAGATGCCGGATGACCAGCGCAATGCCCTCATCGCCCGCCGACACCTCGATCTGAGGAATCTGATCGCGAACGCTCAACTCGCCTGCCAGCGCAGACAAATGCGGTAGCAGTTGGGAGATCCGCGGGTCCAGCACCGGACAGGACTGGATATCTGCCACATAGCGACCGTTGGCCTCCCGAAAGCCCACCAGCACCCGACCCTTCTTGGGCACATCCCGTACCGACAAGCGAGCACGCCGCCGGTAGCCCCAGGGCGGTCCCTGCAGGGGTTCCAGCCAGCGCAGCGGTTCCACCTGGCCCAGCCGGCTCAGATTGTCCGCCAACACCTGCTGCTTGGCCGCAATCTGCTGCTCGAAGCGCAGATGCTGCATTGCACACCCGGCGCATACACCAAAATGCTCGCAGCCCGGCCCTACCCGGTCCGGCGAAGGCGACAGCACCTCCACCACGCTGGCCTCGTCAAAGCGCCGGCCACGCTTGTACAGCTGCGCGATGACCCGTTCTCCGAGCAGTGCCCCGGCAACGAATACGGTCTTGCCCTGCTCGCGGGCGACGCCGCGACCATCGTGGCTGAACCCGGTGATCTCCAGTTCGCGCGGTGCGCGGCGATCCGCGCGCATTAACGCTCCTTGCGCTGCCAGGCGCCGCCGGCATCCTGGAAGTACCAGCCTGCGCGGGCCCGCTCTATCCAGCGCTTGGCAAAGGTCTGCTGAATCTCCGCAGCCCACTCGGGATGACCGTTGGCATTGGCAATCTCACGGTACACCGTTGCGCGGTCCTTGTTTTCCTGGGCAATTTCCGCGTTGAGCTTGGCTCGCTGGGCCAGAGGAACTGCGCTGGCATCACGAACCGCGACCAGGCCATCCTGGGTCAACCCAACGGCGCCGCTGTTGAAATGCGCCTCGAGGACACCCTCAAAGCGCTCTGACATCCGCTTCTGGACCTCGCGAACGGCCGGCGCATCAATATCCAGATTGGCCTGAGCGTGGGCGCTGGATATGGGCGACAGATTCAAGCTCCAGCCGCCGGTGGTGGTACCAGCATCCTCGCCGATCACCCCGTTGATGAACTTGTCTGCCGCCTTTTCGGCCGCGGCAGCTGGGAAATAGACGTTGATGGTGACACACGCGGCCAACACCAGCAGTGCCGCAATTCCGCCCCAGATCCAGCGCATGGTTTACTCCTGTGAAGGTGGCGATGGGAACAAGCTATTCAATTGTCGGGGTTGCGCCCGCAGTGGCTGCAGCCAGTCGCGCGACCAGTGTGTCCCAATCAACCTGCTGGGCATGGCCCTTGACCGTAATTCTGGGCAAACCGGCGCCGCGGACAATCAGGAACCCATCATCGACTTGCTCCAGTCCCGACATCCGGCAGACCCCATTGGCAAGCCGGCATCCGATTCCAATCGCATCATAGCTGAAGCGATCGAACACACGCAGAACGCTACGTGAAAGGGCCCCGCTGCCGGAGCCGCCCACCGAGGAGAGATTGTTCACCGCACGCTGACTGATCTGGCGCTTTCCACGGTAGCCGGGATCGGTGCGCAGCGCCGCATCGAAGGCCACCGGCTTGCCATCCAGGATGCGCAGGTTGTTGATTTCTCCCTGAAGTTTTCCGCTGATCTCGCCAAAATCGAACACTGAGGTCACTTCTGTCAGGTCCAGATCGCTGAAATTCGCGCTGGCCCTGACCGCCGGCGACCCGCCAAAGGGCCGTTCGATGGCGACTGTCCCCAGCGCAATCTGCCCGCCGAATGCCCGAATCCGGGTGTCTCCCGAGAGTTCCATGAGCTGGGCCGAGGCAGCCACCGAGGGAAAGCTGGCGGTGATCGAACCAGGCATCTCGATCCAGCCCAGCGCTTGGCACAAAGACGCCAGATTCAGCGTCTCGAGCGACAGCGCCCCTTCGGCGCGCCATTCCGGTGTCGCCCGATCCAGGCTCGCACGATCGATTCGCATGCTTCCTTCGAGCAGATCGAAGGTCACCGGCTGGCGCAACCGCCATTGATGATCCGAGCCGCTGGCCGAAAGCTGCGAAGCGCCAACGGCGACCTTGCCCAGGCCCAGCGACGCCCATCCAAGATCGAACTCGCCCCCACCCTGGGTCCAGTCGAGCTTGCTGCGCAGACCACCGGCAGAGATGCCGGCCCACTCCACGCCCTCGGCGTGGAGGTCCCACGACATCTCGCTGACCAGTTCCGCCGTGCCAGCTGCCGCCCAGCGCATTTGTCCGCGCGCACTGAAGGCCTCCAATCCCAGCGCCTCCATCAGGCTGCTGACATAACGCTCGCTGACCTCGGCAAGATCGGAGATTTGCGCACCCAGACTCCAGCGACCGGTGCTGGCGTCCGGCCAGT